>CAMTBF010000263.1 GCA_947068385.1 uncultured Lachnospiraceae bacterium | reverse complement strand
CTGCCCTGGAGACCGTAAGCTCCCCGCTGGTGGTGCTCATGCGAAAGCTCCCTGCCAGGCTCCCCACCCGGATATCGCCGGAAGTGCTCTCCGCGTCGAAATCCCCTTCGCCCTCCTCCAGCCGGATCTCGCCGCTGGTGGTGGACAGCGTTATGCTGCCTGTCACCTGTCCCAGCGTGATGTCGCCGCTGGTGGTGGACGTGCGCAGGGGCCCCTCCAGAGCGGATACCCGTACCTCCCCGCTGGTAGAAGAGATTTTCGCGCTTCCCCGGGCCTGTTTCAATGCGATGTCGCCGCTGGTGGTGGAAATGTCCAGGTCCTTCGCTGCCGCGCTTTCAAAGCGAATCTCGCCGCTGGTGGAAGAGGCCTGTATCTTCCCCGCCTGTACCTCCGGGAGCCGCATGTCACCGCTGGTGGTGGACAGGGCAAGGCCCTCCCGGATATCAAGTCCGATTTCGGACGATATCTCTCCGCTGACAGTCTTTATGGCCAGGGCCTCCATATTTTCCGCAAAGTCGGCAGGCAGGTAGATTTCTACGTAGGCCCCCCGGAATCCGATGGAAAAGAAAGAGAGCCATTTCTGCCCCGCCCCTTTTATGTTCAGCTCGCCACCGGACTGCTCCATGGCGGAAAGCTGGCTCTCCTTCGGTTCATAGTTCATGTACTCGCGGACGATGATTTCATCCCCTGTTCCCTGGCAGAGGAGCACGTCCGTGGCGCCCGAGGAGCCCTTTCCATAGTCGATCTTCAGGCGCTGTATGTCTTCCGCCTGGAATTTCTTTTCCTGAACCAGCTTGTAGTTCCAGTAGCCGTCCCCTGTAGGCCTCTCCCTGGTCAGGGAAATCCCCAGCACCACGCACAGGAAGACCATCACCAGGCTGATCAGGCCAATCAAAGCTATATGCAATCTTTTCATATTCCTCATTCCTCTCAATTCCTCCGCCTTTCGCCGCAGCTCTCCGCACTTATAGCGGATGCCCGTGGACAAGGCAGCCCTGCTTTTGCCATTATCCCTGTACCAGCCAACATTTCTGCTACAGAACAGGGGGGATGCACGGCAGGAATCAAAAGCCTGCCCAGTAGGTTCATTGACCCACAAGCAGGCCCTTCCCGCTCCTCAGCCGCTATGCTTCAGGTTGAAGACCAGCACCTCAATCATCTGGGCACAGGCCCCCACCAGGAACGTCAGCCATGTCACCTCCCAGCGCTGGGTCTTCATGCTGATGGCGAAGTAGAGCAGCAGCGTCACCAGCCAGATGATCATGCTGACGGACCTCCTGATGGCCTTTTCCCTGCTGCCGGTGACGGCTGCCTCCTTGTAAAGCTCCACCAGGTTCTCCTCCTTCTTGTTGTGGGCGGGGTACATGTTGGCGGCGTAGACCAGCATGCAGGTGGGCGGGATGCAGAGCAGCATGGCCAGGGCAAAGCCCAGAAGCCCAAGCTCCGACCCGCTGAAATAAATGTCGGTGACCACCAGGCAGACGATCAGGACGACGAACGCAAAGATGTAGATGCCCACGGCGGCCGCCGTCAGCATGGCCTTTTTCCTGCGCTGCTCCTCCGGCAGCAGGAACAGGCTCCTGTCCTTCAGATCCTCGAACAGCTCCGTCACGTCCCCGATGGAATCGATGACGATCCGGAACGCGTCCTCCTCCTGATAGCCCTCGGCGATCAGGTCTTCGTACTTCTCTATGGTGTTCTGCGCCATCTCCTCCTTCAGCTCCACGGCCCTCCTGGTCCTGGGGGCCTCCCTGAACAGCTCATTGATATGCTTTCTGATTTTCTCGTTCATGCTCTTTCCTTTCCGACCGGGTTCCTTTTTCCCGGTCTTCTCTCATTTCATTCCGGCGGGCGGGCCGCGCTCATTTCAGCAGCTGGTCTATGGTCGCCTTGGCCTCCTCCCAGTCCCGCTTGTAGTTTTGGTAAGCCTCACGGCCCTCCTGTGTGATGGAATAATAGCGGCGCCTGGCCCCCACCGTCTCGTCTCCCCAGTAGGTGCGTATGTAGCCCGCCTGCTCCAGCCGCCGGAACGCGGAGTACAGAGTGGCCTCCTTCAGCTCGCACCGGTTGTCGGTCTTCTTCATGATGTCCTTGTTGATCTGGTAGCCGTAGCTGTCCTGCTCCAGCAGATGGGACAAGATGATGGCCTCCGTGTGCCCTCGTAGAATATCGGACGTAATTGACATAGGCATCTCCTTTCTGGTTACACTATACTGCAATATACCTCGTCTGTCAAGGTATATTTTTCTTCAAAGTATATTTCTTTGAAACCTATTCCCGGTATCAGATTGGGTGGACTTTCTCCGCATCTGTGCTACAATGAGGATAGAGGTGTCAGCGAAAGGGGGATAACATGGAATTTCAGAGCTGTTTTCCCATATGGGATAAATTAAAGAAAGGCCAGCAGGCCCGCATCCTGGGCAGCCTGGTAAGCCACCGGGTCACAAAGGGAGCCGTCATCCACAGCGGAAGCATGGATTGCACCGGCCTGCTTTTGGTGAAATCCGGGCAGCTTCGGGTCTACATCCTCTCGGAGGAGGGCCGCGAGATCACGCTCTACCGCCTGTTCGAGCTGGATATGTGCCTGTTCTCGGCCTCCTGCATGCTGCGCTCCATCCAGTTCGACGTGACGATCGCGGCGGAAAAGGACACGGAATTTTGGGTGGTGCCCACCGAGGTCTACAAGGGCATCCTGGAAGAATCCGCACCGGCGGCAAATTACACCAATGAGCTGATGGCCTCCCGGTTTTCGGATGTCATGTGGCTGATGGAGCAGGTCATGTGGAAAAGCCTGGACCGGCGCGTGGCATCGTTCCTCCTGGAGGAGGCCTCCATCGAGGGAAGCATTACGCTGAAGATCACCCACGAGACCATCGCCAACCATCTGGGCTCCCACCGGGAGGTCATCACCCGGATGCTGCGCTATTTTCAAAATGAGGGGATGGTCAGCCTGAGCCGGGGCGTCATTGAGATCACGGATGCAGACAGGCTGGAAGAATTAGGAAACCAGCCATAGGCCTTGGGGTACCGTCCGCCTTTTGGCAGCGGCAAAAGAGGCTGTGGGGAAATCCTGCCCGCTTGCAGCAGTACAGGCATTTCCCCACTGCCTTGTCATCGTCCCTATCTGTCCATGCCGCAGGGGGCCGCGCTTTCCACCAGGCGGCGGTCGTTTATCACCGCATCGTAAAAGCGGAATCCGCCGGAGAAGTTATAGGCCTGGAATCCCTGCCCCTCCAGGATGCGGCAGGCAATGTAGCTGCGCAGCCCGCTCTGGCAGATGACGTAGACGGGCTTGCCCTTTTCCAGTTCGGCAAGGCGCTCCCGCAGCTCGTCAACGGGAATGTTGCGAAATCCCTGGATGTGCCCCCGGGCATATTCTCCTGCCGTCCTGGCATCCAGCAGCGTGACGCTGCCGTCCCTGGGCAGCGCGTCCACATCCTCCAGATGCCACTGCTTCAATATGCCGCCCGCGATGTTGTCGATCATGAAGCCTGCCATGTTCACGGGGTCTTTGGCAGAGGAATAGGGCGGCGCATAGGCCAGGTCCAAATCTTTCAGCTCAGTGGCTTTCAACCCTGCGTGGATGGCGGTGGCCAGGACGTCGATCCGCTTGTCCACGCCCTCATAGCCTACAATCTGGGCGCCCAGCAGCCGGTATGTCCCTTTCTCGAATACCACTTTCATGGTCATGACCCTGCCGCCCGGATAGTAGCCCGCATGGCTCATGGGAGAGAGGATGACCGTGTCCACGTCCAGCCCGGCTTTCCGCCCATGGGCCTCGTTGATGCCGGTGACGGCGGCTGTCATGTCGAACACCTTGATCACGGAGCTGCCCTGGCTGCCCGCGTACCGGCTGTCCCCGCCGCAGATGTTGTCCGCGATGATCCGGCCCTGTTTGTTGGCAGGCCCGGCCAGGGAGAGCAGCACGTCCTGGCCGGAGACGGAGTGCTTTACCTGAACCGCATCGCCCGCAGCGTATATGTCGGGGGCAGAGGTCTCCATCCGGTCATTGACCACGATGCTGTCTTTTATCCCCAGCTCCAGTCCGGCCTCCCTTGCCAGAGTCGTGTCCGGCGTGACGCCGATGGCAAGCACCACCATATCGGCATGGAGCGGGGCATTGTCTTTTAACAGCACGTCCACGCCGCCGTCCTTTTCCGCAAAGCCCTCCACGGTCTGCCCCAGCACCAGCCTGACGCCATGCCTGCGCATCTCGCCGTGGATCATGGCGGCCATGTCCGCGTCAAAGGGGTTCATCAGCTGCTTCGGGCGCTGGACGATGGCCACTTCCATGCCCAGCTCCCGCAGGTTCTCCGCCAGCTCCAGCCCGATGAAGCCGCCGCCTGCCAGTATGGCGGATTTCGGATGGTGCCTGTCTATGTGCTCTTTGATGCGCAGGGTGTCCTCCACGGTGCGCAGGGTGAACAGCTTGCTTATGCCTGTGCCGGGAAGCCTGGGCTGGGTGGGCCTTGCGCCGGGGGAGAGGATCAGCTTGTCGTAGCCCTCCTCAAATTCCTCCCCTGTCTCCAGGTTCTTCACGGAGACGGTCTTGCGTTCCGGATGGATTGCCGTGACCTCATGGCGGACTTTCATGGCCACCCGGAAGCGGGAATAGAAGCTCTCCGGGGTCTGGAGGGTCAGCTCTTCCGGATCCGCGATCACGCCGCCGATATAGTAGGGCAGGCCGCAGTTGGCATAGGAAACATATCCCGACCGCTCAAATACGACGATCTCCGCCGTCTCGTCCAATCTCCTGATTCTTGCCGCGGCTGTGGCGCCTCCCGCCACGCCGCCTACGATCACCACTTTCATGTCATTCCACCTTTCCCCGATACGCGGCCATGCCGCCGATGTTGTTCACGTTTTCATATCCCATGCGCTGCAGCAGGCTTACTGCCTGGCGGCTTCTGGCCCCGGACTGGCAGTAGACGAACAGGGGCGTCTCTTTCTTCTCCGCAATGGACGTGATTTTTTCAATCTGCTGCAGCGGCAGGTTCCTGCTTCCGGGAACATGCCCTCCCCCATACTCTTCGGGGGTGCGGACGTCCAGCAGGATCGCCTGGGGGACGGCCCGGTACTCCTCCACGCCCTGGTTGATGTCCGGCTGACGGAACAGGTCAAAGAATCCCATATGGCCACCTCCTTACAGCATCCCCAGGATGGCGCTCTTAGGTCTCGCCCCCATGGCCTGGTTGACTACTTTCCCATCTTTCATCACCACCAAAGTGGGGATGCTCATGACGCGGAACTGCCCTGCAAGCTCCGGCTCCTCGTCCACGTTGACTTTGCCCACCTTGATGTCGGAGCGCTCCCTGGCGATCTCCTCCACGATGGGGACCACCATACGGCAGGGCCCGCACCAGGGTGCCCAGAAATCCAGCAGCACAGGCTTATCGGAATCCATGACTTCGCTCCGGAAATTGTTCTTGTTGATATTGACAGCAGACATTTTATCGTCCTCCTTTGTTTTCTTTTGTGGCTCTATGATATCATGGATTTCTTTGTTCTTCTGTGATGATGTCACATAAAAGGCAAAGTTTACCCTAAATGCAGCTGTGCTTTCAATGCATCTTGTAAAACCTGGGAAAACCTAATACCTGAAATAGTGGTTTAAAACCTAACACACATAGCCACCCT
>CAMTBF010000262.1 GCA_947068385.1 uncultured Lachnospiraceae bacterium | reverse complement strand
AAGATACCCCAGTACATCCAGCACTGTAAAAGCCACATCCGTAGTTCCCTGTATCTGTCTGGTCCTGCTGACGCATAGCGCCGGGCCCTGTTCTCTGAAAATCGTGATGGAACTGATGTAATTGCAGGAATTTATGGTGATGGAAAGCTGTTCCATGACGGATCGCTGTAGAAGGATGTCGCCAACGTCTATGGAGCGGTCAGTGGAGAGGTAGTTGCGTATGTCCTTGTTTTGGATGAACTGAAGACGGATATCCGACAGGCTGCCTATCAGGGTGTCCATTTGATAAGCCATATAGGCCAGATTGTCTTCTTCCTCCTTGATGGTCTGGCTCCGGGAGATTCCCAAGAGCACAAAGAAGCCTACCAGCAGCGCCATCATCAGCACTGAGAGATGAATCCAGAGGATGGAGACGGTAAAAGACCGATGCAGGCTCTTTGGGGGGGTAGTCCCGGCATGTCTGGCAGACTTCATAGCTTCCTCCAATCTTTTGGCGACACATCTGTCGCTTTTTTGAACACCTTGGAAAAATAACTCTCATCGGAAAAACCTGTTCTGCAGGCGATGTCCCAGATTTTGCATTCGCCCTGCTCCAGAAGGTATTTCGCCTCCTCAATCCGTACATTGGTCAAATACTTGCGAAAGGGAATCCGGATTTCCGCATGGAAAAGGGAGGAGAAGTATGCCTCGCTCAAGCCCACTTTCTCCGCCACGAACCGCAGGGAAAGATTGGGGTCGGACAGGTTCTGCCGAATGATTTCCAGAGCGGCCCTGATTTCGGGACGATAATCAGGCAGGAAGGTTATCTCTTGCACATCTTTCGGATTCTGGCGTTTCTGGACTGACAGAAGCTGGCGACAGCAGGCGGGAAGCCTGGCAAAGTCCTCCGCCTTGTCCACCAGCAGGGAGAGCCGGATGTTCAGGTAGTCCTGGAGCTCCCCCCGCAGCCTTTCCAGCAGGACGTGGAGGTCAGGGACGGCCCCGGCACGGGAACCCTCGGGAAAGAAGAACAGGAAGAACCTGCGCTCGTCCAGCTTAAGGGGCAGACAGCAAAAGCCCGGCGTATGCTGATGACCTGCCAGGTCCACCAGGTTCTGGCAGATGTGCTCAGAGAGGCCGCCGGAGGCGGGGCTGTCGGCTTTGTAGACCTCCGCGATCGTGCCCAGGACTATGGGGAGGGTGCTGGAGACGGAAAGGTTCAGGCCCTCCAGCGCGCCTTGGGTCTGCCTGCACAGGGAGGGATCCTCCAGATAGGCCTTCATGAGCCTGGCGAAGGACTCGCTGTGGGAGGGCGGCGGGGAGGCGGGAGCCAGACGCGCCTGCTTGTCCAGCGTCTCCTTAGCCTTCTGAAGGCTGGCCTGTATCTCGGCCTCGGTCATGGTGGCCTTCAGCAGGTAGTCCCGTACCCCCAGGGACATCATCTTCTGGAGGGTCTTGAACTCCTCCAGGCAGGTGATGACGATGATGTACGGCTCCAGGCCCGCGTCCCGGACGGATTCAATCAGCTGCTGGCCGCCCATGCCCGGCATCAGAAGGTCGGTGATCAGGACATCAGGGCAGCTTTGCCGTATGGCCCGGAGAGCCTCCGCGCCATTGCTGGCATCGCAGACCACCTGCATATTGTATTTTTCCCAGGAGACGCTGTTCTTGATTCCCAGACGCACGAAAAACTCGTCTTCCGCTATGATGACCTGATACATGTCCTACCTCTTATCTGAAAACGGGCTGTTTTTATAATCTCTTTTCTTCATTATAAACAAATCGGCAGAAAAAAGCAACCGAAGCACTTGCCATTTCCAGGGGGCGGATGATAGAATGGAGGTATAGATGGGAGGGATTTTGCCATGTGTGATGCGCTGAGGAAGCTGATGAAGGAAGAGATTGAGGAAGAGAGAAACAAGGGCAGAGAATCTGGAATGGCAGAGGGCAGGGCAGAAGGCAGAGTCGAGGGCAGGGTTGAGGGCAGAGAAAACGCCATCCTGGCATCCATCCAGAACCTGATGGACAGCATGAAATGGACAGCCGAGCAGGCCATGGACGCATTGAAGCTCCCCGTGGACGACCGCGCCAAATACGCCGCTAAGCTGTAAGCGAAGAGAGCGCCCTCCGGCGCTCTGAAAGGGAACGAAAACCAGAGGTGATATGCCGGGCCGAAAAACATGTATAAAGAGGTGCAGGGGAACGCAAGGAAGAGGAGCATTCCTATGGAAGAGGAGCATCCCAAGAAAGAGGAGCATTCCGATGAACAATATCTGCCGTGACATTTTCAGGGCCATCCACGAGGGAAAATGGCTGCAGATCGAGTACAGGAACAGGGAAGTTCAGGTCACCAAATACTGGATCGGCATCCGCAGCCTGAATCCGGAGAAGCGCACCCTGGCCGTGGACGGCCTGCACCTTGGCCGATATACAACGGAAAGCTACGATGCCATCTATATCGATTCCATCCTGACCTCTCAGATCGTGGAGGGGTCTTACCAGCCTGTCAATAAGGAGCTGGTGGAGGACATCTACCTGAATCCCCACAGATACAGATCCCTCTTCGACAACTCCCCCAACCTGAAGATCCTGAACTACCTGGAGATGTGCAACCGCATGGACACAGTGCCCTACCGTTCGGATTTCGCTCTCGTGCGTTACCTGGACAGGGAGAGCTTCCAGGGGGAGGGGTATCCCCTGGACAAGGAGCAGTTTGCCACCATCGTCCGGAATTTCCAGAGGAGTACGGAAAAAGAAAAGGAAAAATCCACCAGGCTCTCCATCCAGCAGCTTGCCATGAACGTGCTCAGCATCCACACCGCCAGAGGCCTCTATGTGCTGGCCTGCCGCAAGCTCCAGCTGGACGTGAAGAGCCACCTCCTGCGGCCCGAGGAGGACATCACCATCTGCACCGAGTACAGCTACGGCGAGGTAAAGGAGAGCATCCGCAGATACCTGGACGGGGACGAATACGAGCTTCTGAAGGATTTCGAAAGGAACCAGGAAAAAATCAAGGACTGCGTCATGCGCCACAGTAGTCGGGTGACGGGAGTGGACGACATGCCCTATATCATCGGCTTAGGCATGGACATCGCCCTGGACCTCCACACGGAATACCAGGCCATCATCAAGATGTACAACCAGGACAGGGCCACGGTGCCCCTGAAAGCCTTTTTCGGAGACCTGCTGGACAGGCCCCTGCGCCGGAAGAACTATCCCCTGGCCCTGATCAGCCGCCAGACCAATCTGGATCAGCTACTGGCCATCCACAATGCCATGAAGTACCCGGTGGCCTATATCCAGGGCCCGCCCGGCACAGGGAAGACCAATACCATCCTCAACACCATCGTCACCGCCTTTTTCAACGAAAAGACGGTACTTTTTGCTTCCTATAACAACCACCCTATCCATACAGTGTTCGAGAAGCTGGCATCCATGGAGTATCAGGGGAAGCGGATTCCGTTCCCTGTCCTGCGGCTGGGAAACGTGGACAAGGTCCGGGAGGCCATAGGCTACATCCGGAACCTCCATGAGCAGGCCCAGGGCATCACGGTATTCGAGGGCACCCTGGACCGGAGGAAGGACGACAGGGCCAGCCGGGCGAAGAACCTGTCCAACCTGTTGCGCAGATACGAGGAAGTGCTGGACCTAAAGGAGCGCAGCGAGACCTTAAGCCGCCTGCTGGAATACCAGAGCCGGACGCAGATGTCCATGGAGATGCTGCCCTTCCAGGCGGATCTCCAGGGCAGGCAGCTCCAGCAGGTCCAGAACCGGATCGGACAGATGGGGGAGATCACGGATCAGGACGCCCTTGCCCTGCTGGACGACGACCTGGAGGAGCTGCGAAAATACCTCTATTACACCTCCGCCCGGTACATCAAGAGACTGGATGATAAAAAGCATGCGAAATTACGTGAAATCTTATTTGAAACGGACGAAAAGGAGCAGACTGCCGCTTTTTCCAAATACCTGACAGAGACCGCAAATGTGAAGAAGCTCCAGGAAATCTTCCCCATCATCATCACCACCTGCATCTCCGCCCACAGGCTGGGGGAGCCGGGCCCCATGTTCGACATGGTCATCATGGACGAGGCCAGCCAGTGCAACACGGCGGTGTCCTTGGTGCCCATCCTGCGGGGGGAGAGCCTGATGCTGGTGGGGGATCCCCAGCAGCTCAACCCGGTGATCCTCCTGGAGGACGCGCCCAACCAGAAGCTGCGCAAGAAGTACAATGTGGCCCAGGAGTACGATTACTGCAAGAATTCCATCTACAAGACCTTCCTGGCCTGCGATGCGGTCAGCGACGAGGTGCTGCTGCACAACCACTACCGCTGCAACCGCAAGATCATCGAATTCAACAATCAGAAGTATTACAATGCAAAGCTCCAGATCTGCTCCGAGAGCAAAGAGCCGCGCCCGCTGGTGTACGTGGACGTGAAGAACCGGGGAGAGGCCCTGCGCAATACGGCCCCCGGGGAGGTGGAGGAAATCGTGGGCTACGCCAAACGCCACAGAGAGCAGAGCATCGGGGTCATAACACCCTTCGTGAACCAGAGGAAGCTCATCGAGGAGGCCCTGGAGCGGGAGGGCCTTTCCAACGTAGCCTGCGGCACGGTGCACGCCTTTCAGGGGGACGAGAAGGACGTGGTGCTGTTCTCCACGGCCATCACCGACCAGACCCAGGCGGGGACATACGAGTGGCTGAAGAACAATAAGGAGCTGATCAACGTGGCCACCTCCCGGGCCAGGGACCGCCTCATCCTGCTCTCGGACTCCGCGAATTTGAACAGGCTCCACAGACAGGGCACGGAGGACGACCTCTATGAGCTGGTGGAGTATGTGAAGAAGAACGGCGAGACCCGGGTCACCCGCAAGACGGCGAATTCCAGGGCCCTGGGAGTGAAGCCCTTTAGCACGGCTACGGAGGAGGCCTTTCTGGAGAACTTAAACCACGCCCTGGAGAACATCTGGCTGTCCCAGAACCGCTTCACCATACAGAAGGAGGTGCCCATCCCCCAGGTCTTCGCGGAGGACGTGGATCAAAGCGACCTGTTCCACGCCGGCCGCTTCGACTTCGTGGTCTATGAGAAGCAGGGCCAGGAGCAGCGCCCGGTGCTGGCCATCGAGCTGGACGGCAAGGAGCATTTCGGGGACGAGGTAGTGAAGAACAGAGACCAGAAAAAGAACGAAATCTGCGCCGCCCACGACCTGCAGCTAATCCGGGTGGAGAATTCCTACGCCAGGCGGTACAGCCATATCAAGGAGATCTTGATGAACTACTTCTCGGTGCGGCACTGAGGGGCTGAGCAACAGGAAAATTTGATTGACAAGTAAAGTGCATGTCTTATATAATGATTATACTAATGTGGTGTAATATAAAGGGGATATTTGTATATGGAGCGTGTTTATCATTTAAATGGGTCTCTATCGGAATTACAGGAGATTCTTCAAGGACAGTTCGATATGGGAGAGGATGTAGCCAGGCTGGCGGTCTGCTTGCTGGTCAGGGAACAACAGCAGACTGTGAATGGATTAAATGAGCCAGAGACCGAATTATGGTATTTGAAAAAAGGAGAGCGTTATACAGCCCCTATTTTTAAGACACGTTATTCCGTTATCTGCGACAGGATGAGCAGGTTCTATGACTAATTGTACGAAATT
>CAMTBF010000261.1 GCA_947068385.1 uncultured Lachnospiraceae bacterium | reverse complement strand
TTGTAACTTATAATGCAGTGTTGGATGAAAGAGATGATGATGGTAACTTTGTGGGTGGATTCAACTTCAATCCCAACACCAATACAGCATCATTGATTTACACCAATGATCCCAGTGGCAATACGAACGAAATCAAAGACAACACCTACACCTACACCTTTGGCATTGATGCGAATCTGTATGGACAGGGAAGTGAAACATGGAACAAGTTTACAGAAGAATTGCTGAAGACCGGTGAAATCGAGAAAGTTGATTTAGGCAATGGAACAATCGTAGAAAAACCCAAACGACTTCCCGGAGCAGAGTTCACTCTGACAAGAGCGGATGGAAAGACTTATACAACCATTTCTGATGCTAATGGTTATCTGTCCTTTACAGGTCTTGATGCAGGCACCTATACCTTGCAGGAGACCAAGGCTCCGGATGGCTACTCTCTGAACGATGCCCAGATTCCGGTAGATATTACAGCAGAATATAACGCTGACGGAACCTTGAAGAGCTATGTAATTAAAGTAGACAACAAGGAAACCTCCACCTACACAGCGACTTATGATGGGCCTGAAAAGATTACAAATATCGACTGCACACCTGGCCATGACAATAACTGGTCCGACGTCTCCGATACCCATGAGATCAAGAACACCAAACTGGCCCAGCTTCCCTCCACTGGCGGCATCGGCACCACCATCTTCACAATTGGCGGCTGTGCCATCATGATTGTCGCGGCAGGCCTGTTCTTCGCCACCCGCAGAAAGGCCGAGAAGTAAGACGCGCCTCATTGCATACATAAGATAAGCAACAAACCGGGAAGCGCCGCCAAGGCGCGACCCGCACAAGCACCAAAGAACAGATCAGGATCCGTCCAGACAGAAAAGTCTGTCTGGGCGGCCCTTGAAAAAGACAGAACTATAATACAACAACAAGGAGAGCCCGGAATGAAGAACAAACTGACCAAACTCATATTTGCCCTGCTTTTTCTGGCCGGTCTGTCCCTGCTGCTGTATCCCCTTCTCTCCAACCAGTGGAACGCCTACCGCCAGACCAAGCTGATCTCCACCTACGAAGAGACCGTAGCCCAACAGACCACAGCCGGAACCATCGACTATAGCAGCCAGTGGGAAGAGGCGGTGGCCTATAATGAGGCCTTATTGCCCTATGTGCTCCCGGATTCCTTTGCCGAGGCGGCCAGCCGGGAGGAGCCCAGTGAAGAGTACATGTCCTGCCTGAACCTCACCGGGGACGGCATGATGGGCTATGTGGAGATTCCGAAGATAGGCGTGAAGATTCCCGTCTACCACACCACGGACGAAGACGTGCTGGAAAGAGCGGCGGGACATCTGGAGGGGAGCTCCCTGCCGGTAGGCGGCGGGGGCACCCACGCGGTGATATCGGCCCACAGGGGCCTGCCCAGCGCGGCCCTGTTCACGGATTTGGACCAACTGGCAGAGGGAGACTATTTCTTCCTCTCCGTGCTGGACGACAGCCTCTGCTACATGGTTGACCACATATCCATAGTAGAGCCCTCAGATACCAGCAGCCTGGCTGCGGAGGAGGACAAAGATCTGGTGACATTGATGACCTGTACGCCCTATGGCGTGAACAGCCACCGCCTGCTGGTGCGGGGGAGCCGGGTGGATTACGAGGACATAGAGGATATAGAGGTGGCCATGGCAGGATACTCCGGCCCCAGCATCCACACCAATTATCTGCTGTGGGTCATGGTGGGGCTGTCGGTTACCGGAGCGTTCATCCTTTTCCTCTATCTCTATGACAGGAGGCGGAGGAACCTGGCAGCAGGAGCCGGGAGGAAATCCGGGACGGATGACTGCGGGGAGGCCGGGAGCCGTCCGGAGGCTTCCGCGGCGGCAGAAAGCCATACAGGCTGGCGTGACGACTGGCCGGAAGGGGAGCCGGAGGGCTGGAAGAACGACTGGCCGGAGGAGCAAGATGAAAAGAAAACTGATTAACCTGCTGTTCGCCCTGATATTCCTCATAGGCCTGGGGATATTCGCCTACCCCGCCGTGTCCGACCAGTGGAACGCCTACCGCCAGAGCAAGCTGATCTCCACCTACGAGGAGGTGGTGGCGGAGCTGGAGCCGGAGGACTACAGCAGGGAATGGGGAGCGGCCCATGCCTTCAATGACGCTTTTGCCCAGAACGACTTCACCGGCGATGCCTTTGGCGGGGAAAGCCCGGAGGGAGACGTCAGATTGGAGGACACGGAATACTGGAAAGTCCTGAATGCCGCAGGGAACGGGGTCATGGGGTATCTCACCATCCCGAAGATAGACGTCCGGCTGTCCATCTACCACGGCACGGCGGACGACATCCTCCAGACAGGCATCGGGCATGTGAGCGGAACCAAGCTGCCCATCGGCGGCACGGGAACCCACTGCGTTCTGGCAGCCCACAGGGGACTGCCCAGCGCCAGGCTGTTCACAGATTTGGATCAGATGGAGCCGGGGGACCGGTTCTATATCCATATATTAGATGAAGTGCTTGCCTATGAGGTGGACAATATCCTGCCCATGATAGACAAGGACGACTTGGAAGCCCTCACCGGAGCCATGCAGGTCATCCCGGGGGAGGACTATGTGACATTGCTGACCTGCACGCCCTATGGCGTGAACTCCCACCGCCTCCTGGTACGGGGGAGCCGCACGGCCTATAGCGGCGAGGAGGAGCCACAGGAGAAGACCCCGGTAGGGAATATGGTGGAATCCATCCAGAGCTACTATATGCTCTACCTGGTACTGATATTAGCCATGATCATATTAATGGGCATCTTCGTCATGGCGAGCAAAAGTGTAGGAAAGAAAAAAGACTCGAAGCGAGGGAGGGAGGAACATGCGCATGAGAAGATGGAAGAGGAGCATTCCATGGAAGAATAGCATTCTATGGAAGAATAGCATTCTATGGAAGAATAGCATTCCAACGAAAAGCATCCCGGGGAATAGGATTCTGGCGGGCATCGGCCTGCTGTCCCTGGTATTGGCTGCCGTCCTGTGCAATGTGCCCCGGGCGCAGGCTGCCCTGCGGGTGGATATGGAGGAAAGGGGCGCTTTGGCCCTGAGGTTGCCGGCGGACGACGACTCAGCGGGCATGGCCATGGACATGGCTCGGATCAAAGGAAGCGACGGCACCGCTGACGGAGAGCTGGACGTACATGCGTGGAAGCTGGCGGACATGCTGGAGACAGGCAAATATCGGCTCTCGGAGGAGTTCGGGAACCTGAGCGTAACGGAGGATGGCTGGCAGGAGATGTCCGTATCCGAGGATGGCTGGAAGAACCTGTCCGCAGCCGCCATGGCTCTGATCTATGAGCTGGACGAGGAGGGGAATCCTGTGGGAGAGCCAAGGATACCGGCCACCTATGAAAGCGCCGTCCATGTGGGCCAGGACGGCTCCATCGCGGAGCCTGAGGCCTTCGCCGATATGGATCTGGGCCTGTACCTGATCGTGGTGGACGAGGCGAAAAGCCCGAAATATACGTACACCTTTACCCCTATGATCGTATCCCTGCCCTGGTCTCTGTACCAGTACGACGGCACGGCGGACGACACCTGGCAATATACCAGAGAGGCAGTCCTCAAGCCCGCCCAGGAGCTGCGCTACGGCAGCATCCGGATCACCAAGGAGCTGACGGAGTACAATGCTTCCCAGGGGGATGCGACCTTCGTCTTCGATGTGGTGGCCAGGGAGAGCGCTGACGAGGATGCGGAAATCGTCTACAGCAACGTAGTCTCCCTCACCTTCTCGGCAGTGGGCATCCAGGAAGTCGTCCTGGAGCACATCCCGGCGGAGGCGGTGGTGACGGTGACGGAGGTGTACAGCGGCGCCAACTGCCAGATTACCGTGTCCGATGACGAGAGCAAGTCCGTGATAACGGACGGAGAGGATGGAGGCCCCATCACCTTTTCCTTCGAGAACGAATATGACGAGGACAGCAAAAGCGGGTATGGCGTAGAGAACCGGTTCCGCTACGACACAGAGCAGAACACTTATCAGTGGACCACTGACCGCCAGGACATCGGCGGGACGGTGGCCGAGAGCGAAGCAGGGGCGGAAAGGTAGGAGGTGGCGGACATGAAGCGGACGAAGAGGACAGTATGTACGGCTGCCATTGCGCTGGCCCTTGTGGCGGGAGCCTCCGTGGGCAGCGCGAAGGCCTATTTTACCACATTTGCCACGGCCAGGGGAGGGCATCAGATCACAGTGGCCCCCAGATCCCAGATTACCGAGCAGTTCTCCGACTGGACGAAGCACATCCGGCTGGGCAATACGGGAACCACGGAGTGCTATGTCCGGGTGAAGGTCTTCGCGGGCAGCGCCTACGGGCTGGAGTACAACGGCAGCGCGGGATGGCGGGACGGCGGGGACGGATACTGGTACTACGACGAGATCCTCCCAGTGGGAGGGGCTACGGAGAACCTGGACGTGAAGATCACATTGCCCACCGTGACGGTGCCGGACGGGAATCCCGAGACCACCCCGCCGCCCTATACGGAGGACTTCAACGTGGTGGTGATTCAGGAGTGCACGGCGGTGCTGTACGGGGAGGACGGCACGCCCTATGCGGATTGGGATTCGAAGCTGATCGCCAATGAGGACAGCTATGAATGGGAAGGAGGCCAGGCGGATGAGTGACGGAAGAAAGAGGAAAAAGATGGGCCTGGTCTCCGGCACGGCGGTGCTGTTCGTCTCAGCCATCGGTCTGCTGTCCTTCAGCGCCATCGGCAGCACCCGGGCGGCCCTGACCTATTATTCGGAGACCTATACCGCCCAGATCGACGTCCAGAGCATCGGCGTGTCTCTGGTGGAGAACGGGGAAATCGTGAGCTATCGGGACTACACCCATGCGGACAATGTCTGGAACCAGGCGTCCGGCCAGCTGCTGGCCCTCCCAGAGGGCGAGCAGTGGCAGGTGGGCAGGACATACCCGGAGAGCCTGAGCGTCAGGAACAGCGGTTCCATTGACGAATATGTCCGGGTGAAGCTGTACAAATACTGGGTGGATCAGGAGGGGCGCAAGCTCCCCCATCTCTCCCCTGCCATGATCGATGTGCACCTGACGAATGACCATTGGATTGTGGACGACAGGGCGACTACCGCTAAGATGGGGGAGGACGACCCCAGGGACGGCGAGCTGATCGTGCTGTATTATGACAGTCCCCTGGCGGCCGCGGGCGAGGGCGGCGTCTTCTATGAGACGGAGAGCTTCGTGGATTCCGTGACCATCAAGAACGATGTGATGACCAAGGTGACGGAAACCTGTTCCACGGATGCCAACGGATGGACCACAGTCCGGATCGTGTATGACTACGAGGGGGCTTCCTTCGTGGTGGAGGCTGAGGTGGACGCAGTGCAGACCCACAATGCCCAGAGCGCCATCAAGAGCGCCTGGGGCGTGGACGTGGAGGTCGATGCCAACGGAATGTTACGGCTGAGATAGGAGGCTATAGACGGATGGGAGTTGACAGGATGAAAAGGAACTGGATAGGGCTGCTGCTGGCCTGCTCCATGATGCTGGGGGACGGGGCCACGGCCTTTGCGGAGGACTACCAGGGAGACCCGGGGTGGGCGGTGGATTTTACAGGCAGCGGGATGGAGAGCAATTTCAATACCTCCGACATCAATGACGCCATATACA
>CAMTBF010000260.1 GCA_947068385.1 uncultured Lachnospiraceae bacterium | reverse complement strand
ATCAGGACAAGGCTCTTTTTCAGCAGGCCTTTCAGTTCCCCATGGTTCCCCGCGCCGTAATGATATCCGATCACCGGGGCCACGCCCACGGAATAGCCGATGAACGCCGCCAGGAATATCATGTTCACGTACATCAATACACCATAAGCCGCCACGCCGTCCTCCCCGGCATACTTCATCAGCTGGCCGTTGTACAGCATCCCCACCACCGACATGGAGATATTGGACATCAGCTCAGAGGAGCCGTTGGTGCAGGCCTTCAGCAGTGCCGAGCCGTCGAATCTCGTCCGGGTGAGCCGCAGGAGGCTTGTATTAGGGCGGCCGAAATAGATCAGAGGGACGATGCCGCCGATGGACTGGCTGATGGCCGTAGCCGCAGCCGCGCCCACAAGCCCCCAGCGCAGCACCCCCACGAACAGAGCGTCCAGCGCCATATTGGCCACCCCCGCCGCCACCGTGACGGCCAGCCCCAGCTTCGGCTTCTCCGCCGTGATGAAGAAGCTCTGGAACTCGTACTGCAGAATCAATGCCGGGAGCACTGCCAGGATGATGCGCCCGTATACCACGCAGTTGTCCAGCATCTCCCCTTCCGCTCCCAGCCATGCCCCTACAGGGCGGATCGCCACCATGCCCAGCGCACCTATCACGATGCCGCATATGGCAGAGACGTAGATGAACAGCGAGAACAGCCTCTGGGCCCTCTCCTTGTCCCCCGCCCCCATGGTGATGGCAATGAGGGCGCTGCCTCCGGTGCCGAACATGAAGCCCACCGTGCCCAGAATCATCAGGAAGGGCATGATGAAGTTCACCGCCGCAAAGGGCGTCTTCCCCACGAAATTCGACACGAAGAAGCCGTCCACCACGCCGTAGATGGACGTAAAGACCATCATGATGATGGATGGGAACGTGAACCTTAGCAGTTTTTTATAGTCAAAGCTGTCCGACAATTGAATCTTCATTACCATACCTCCAAACTCAAAGCTCCCTGACCTTCTCCCTGAGCGCTACCATATATTGCTCCGTCAGCTCCAGGTACTGCTCCAGCTGCGCCTTCGGCCAGGATGCCAGGATGCCGTTCTCAATCTCTATCAGCCGCACCACGGTGCGCTCCGCCAGCTCCCATCCCTTCTCCGTAAGGCACGCCCGCTTCCTTCTGCCCCCGAGCCCCTCCAGGTAGACGGTTCCGTCTCCCTCCAGCTTCCGGAGCGCGGAGTTGATGGTCTGCTTGCTGATTCCGGTCAACCGGCAGATCTCTCCCAGCGGGCAGCAGCCCCCCTTGTCGCAGAGGACATACAATATCTGCAGGACGCTGTCGGATAGCCCCATCCGCAGGGCCGCCTCGTGATACACCGCGTCCGTCTCGCTGACCAGATGGTTGAACCGCTTCATCCCCTCGCTCGTCACGCTTGTCATGCTTGAAACGCTTGTCATACTTGTCTCGTTTGTTATGTTTGTCACGCTTTCCATGTCGGGCCTCCCTTCATGCCTCCCAATACGGCTCCCCCTTGATTTCCGAAAGCCTCCGCCAAGCCGCTGCCGTCTCCGTTCTCGCTCCTCTTCTCATCCGCAACCGCCTCCTTCGTACCAGCATCCTGCTTGCCATCCGCATGTCCGAAATCGTACCAAATCCCATGTTCCACCATTTTAGTACGATTTCGTACAAAAGTCAATAGGCAGATTTCAAAAATGTAAAAAGGGCCCTGACCTTTTTGTCAGAACCCTTTCCCCAAAAGCTCTACGCCCGCTTTCGCCAAGTCACCCCACGGCAAGCAGCCTCATCAGCGCCTCCGGATTCCCGTCCGCCGAGAAGACATCGATGCCGTCCGTATCGGCCGTCCTGTCCGCAAAGGCCGGGAACAGGAAGCCCTGCTGCGTCTCCCCGGCCTCATAGTCCCCGCTCACGGGACAGATGGCACAGACCAGGAAATTGTATACCTCCTCCGACTCCCGCTGCGCGACCTTGTCGCTGCCCTTCAGAGGGATGTCGTAATTTCCATGGAAGACGTAAATGCCATAGGGAAAGCCCGGCTGATACCGCTCCCCTATGTATTCGTACAGGGAGAGCAGCAGCGCGTCGTTCTTCAGCTCGCACTCCCGCAGCGCCATCAGCAGCTGCCAGACGCTCCCCGGCCCCTGCCACTCCGGCCGGAAGCGGAAGCCCTTCAGCTGCCGGTTCGTCTCCGAAAAGGGCACCGCCTTCGCGATCCCCAGGTTCTTCGTCTTGTCCGCGCCTGAAAGCTTCTGGAAATGGGTGTTGAACGTGCCGTCCACATATCCCTCCCCGTCCATATACGCTCCGGCTATCCGGCCGAAGCAGTTCCGCGCGATTGTCATCCTCCTGGTAAGCTCCAGCATATCTTCCCGGTTTATCTTCATGGGCACCAGCCTTTCCTGTTTTTCTTTTTTTCCATGCAGATATTGTACAGCCCTGCCTCCCCCTATGTCAACCGCAGCTTTATCCGCGCCCATATCTGGCATGAAACGAATCCTGTAAAATATTGACAATCCCACCCCATTTTTTGTATAATATCAATAACTAAACGGCTGGGCAGACAATCGTTCCAGCTATGACTACGGAGGCCAAAACAGAAATGAAAAGCATCAGAACCAAAATCACCTTATGTCTCATCGTGACCGTCATCACAGCGCTGTTGGGCGCGGGTATTTCGGGCATCGTCCCCAGCTACCGCAGCATCCTCGCCACTGTGGATTACATGATGAGCGAAACGGCGGTCCTGGCGGCAGGACGCGTGGAACAGGAGCTGACGGCTTACAGGAATGTAGCCATGGATACCGGCTGCATCCCCCAGCTGTCCGACCCTTCCGTCCCGGCGGAAGAGAAAAAGGCCATCATCGATGAGCGCTGCGCCATGCACAATTTCCAGCGCGGGAACATCATAGGCATGGACGGCATCAGCATCTTTGACGGAAAGGACTATTCCGACCGGGAATATGTTCAGCAGGCCCTGCAGGGCAATGTCTATGTCTCGGAACCCCTGATCAGCAAGATCACCGGCGAGCTGTCCATCATGGTGGCGGCCCCCCTGTACGAGGACGGAGTCCATGGCTCCGCCATCCTGGGCGTGGTGTATTTCGTTCCCCCCGAGACCTTCCTGAACGATATCGTCTCCTCCATCCAGATCGGCGAGAACAGCAGGGCCTACATGATCAACAAGACCGGCGACACCATCGCCGACATCGTCCTTGACACCATCACCGTCCAGAACATCGGAAACGAGGCGGAAAGCGACTCCTCCCTGGCGGACCTGGCAGCCATCCACGAGGCCATGTGCCGGGGAGAGAACGGCTTCGGAAGCTATGACGGCCCGGAGGGCAAAATGTTCCTTGCCTACGCGCCCGTAGGCGGCACCGACGGCTGGAGCATCGCGGTGGCCGCGCCCCAGCTCAATTACCTCTCCGATACCTATAAGGGCATGGCCATCAACATCGTCGTGATCGTGGCGGCCGTGCTGATATCCATCGCAGTGGCCCTGGTGCTGGCGGGCAGCATCAGCAAGCCCATGAAGGCCTGCGCGAAGCGGATGCAGCTGCTGGTGGAGGGCGACCTGGAAACCCCTGTGCCGAAAGTCGCCGGCAGGGACGAGACGGCCATGCTGGCCCGTTCCACCGCTTCCCTGGTGGAAGGCTTAGGCACCGTCATCAATGATATCAGCTATCTGATGACCCAGCTGGCCAACCAGAACCTGAACATCCGCACCCAGCATGAGGGAGCTTACGTCGGCAGCTTCCAGAACATCCTGCTCTCCATGCGCCATATGAAGATATCGCTGAGCGACGTCCTGCTGCAGGTCCACAGCTCCGCGGGCCAGGTGTCCTCGGCCAGCCAGCAGCTCTCCGCAGGCGCCCAGACCTTAAGCCAGGGATCCGTAGAGCAGGCCAGCGCCGTGGAGGAGCTGGCATCACAGGTCACGGAGATTTCCGAGCAGGCCATGGAGACGGCCGGAAGCGCTGTGGACGTCCGCAGGCAGACCCATGAGGCCGGAGAGGAGATCTCCCGCTGCAACCAGCAGATGCAACAGCTCACCGGCGCCATGGACAGGATACAGACCTGCTCCAACGAAATCGGGAAGATCCTCAAGACGATAGAGGACATCGCGTTCCAGACCAATATCCTGTCCCTGAACGCAGCCGTGGAGGCCGCAAGGGCAGGCGAGGCAGGCAAGGGCTTTGCCGTGGTGGCAGAGGAGGTGCGCACCCTGGCCGGCAAATCCGCCGAGGCCGCAAAGAATACCTCCGCGCTCATCGAGCGCTCCTCGGAGGCAGTCCGGGAAGGAAACGGCATCGCCAAGGAAACGGCTGACAGCCTGCTGGAGGTGGTGGCTTCCATCCAGACCGTGGCAGACTCCATGGACCACATAGCGGCGGCATCCGACGAGCAGTCCTCCGCGGTCCGTCAGGTCTCCGAGGGAATCAACCAGATTTCCATGGTAGTGCAGAACAACAGCGCCACCGCCCAACAGAGCGCGTCCGCCAGCGAACAGCTGTCCGCGGAGGCCACAGGCCTGAACCAGCTGGTGAACCGGTTCACCCTGCCCACCGATTGATGCCCTGGAGGATCACGCAGCTCACTTATACATATTTCCTGACAAAGAATGGCGGCCTGCCCCATAGCAGACCGCCATTCCAATGTCCCGAATCATGATCATGCTTCCCACAGCAGCTCCTGCGGCAAGTACATGAACAATCTCCTAATTCCCCCAGGCTCTGTCATAACGGTTCTGATATATTTCAATCAGCCTGTCAAGGCCCAGATCCTGTAGATCCGAAATATACGTATCCCACTCCTCCATGGAATATGTGCCCATGATCAGGTTCATCAGGATCTCCTTGGATCGGGTGTCCAGGTCGGTATAGAACTCATCTACCTCGTCATTTTCCGCGATAGTCGATACAGCCATGTCCACGCTCATAGCCGCATAGGAGTACTTCTCTTCGTTCTCATAGATGTCCCGTATCAGCTTTACCTTCTCCTCGAAGCCCTCTTCCGGATATCCCATGTCATATCCGGCATCCTTGGTCATATTGACCTCCTGCTTACGATCCACCTTCTGCACACGGGGCGCGATGCCATTGTTCACCCACAGGGCAGGCGTCTTCACGATCATCTGCACTTCGCTGTCCTCGCTGTCCGAGTACTGAATCATCTCGCCGTTCTCATCATACTCGAAGCTGTATCCTTCGATGCCGAACTCGCTCAACAGCGCATACTCTTCGCTTGCAATGTAATCCAGATAGATGGCGACCGCCTCAGGGTCGGCTTTGTCGGTAGCCGCATAATCGTATCCGGCTTTCTGGATGCCCCGCTGTCTTGCGATCAGGGGCTCCACACCCTCCACGGCCTTGCAATGGACACCTACATAATAAGGCGCAGCCTCTCCTGCGGGAACCATTATGGTAGGCTCCTGCCAGGTCTCGAGAGCCCAGTCGAAAATCATGGCCGCTTTATTCTCAGCCACCTCCGTGGACTCGGCATCGCCGTCAACCAGCATGCCGTCCTCATACAGCTTCCGCATGAACTCTACATACTCCTTCACATGGTCGTCATACCAGGGCGAGCTGACCTTCCCTGTATAATAATCCACATAAGCAATCGGGAAATTCATCGCCGCATGCCGTAAGGAGAAGAATCTTACACAAAT
>CAMTBF010000259.1 GCA_947068385.1 uncultured Lachnospiraceae bacterium | reverse complement strand
GATGTTTCTGACGGGCATGCGGATCGGGGAAGTGGGCGGCCTGATGTGGAAGGATATGCAGAGGAGGCCGCATACGCGGATGAACCGGAATACATAGAGGAAGCCGGAGCAGAGGATGCGCCGGATGGCAGGGAGCCGGACGATATCATCGGAGAGATAGAAGAAATCCAGGAACAGATAGAGAAAGCCGGGGAGGGGGAGCAGCCCGCCCGGACAGGCAGGCCGAAAGCAGGGAAGACCGATAGACGGACAGAAGGAGACGACAAACCGCCCATAGAGCGCGACCAGGAGAAGGTCAGGGGACTGACCCGCGAGGAGAAGGAGCTCTTCGCCCCGTTCATCCAGAACCGCCGTTCCAGGGAGCAGCTGGTAAAGGCCCTGGACGGCATCAGCATGGCCGCGTATACCGGGAACCTTATCATCACAGGCGAGGAGGGCATGGACACCCTGTCGCTGGCCAAGAACATCATGCGCGAAGTGCGCATGATGGACAGCAATTTCTCGGGCAAGGTGGCCAAGGTGTCCGGCCAGGGGCTGAACGAGAAGGACGTGGCCCAGACCTTGGAGCAGCTGGGCAACGGCGCGCTGATCATCCAGAAAGCCTCCGGCATGAGCACCCAGACGGCGGCCATGCTCCACAGGCAGCTGCAGCACGAGCGCTTCGGCATCATCGTGGTCTTGGAGGACACGGGGAAGGCGATCAAGAAGCTGTTCCTGGGCACGCCGGACCTGTATGGCGATTTTACGGCCCGCATCGACCTGGAGGCGCTGAGCAACGACGCCCTGGTGGCCTTCGGGAGGCAGTATGCCCGGGAAAAGGAGTTCTCCATCGACAATCTGGGGATCCTGGCGCTGCACACCAGGATCGAGGAGCTGCAGACCATAGACCATGTGGTGACGGTGATGGAAGTGAAGCAGATCGTGGACGAGGCCATACGCCATGCATCCAGGAAGACGCTGGCCCATTTCTTCGATGTGCTCCTGGCGAAACGATATGACGACGAAGATATGATCATACTGACCGAAAAGGATTTTGCTGCATGAAAGGTGGGATAGAAATGGCAGGAAAGGCAACTGCAAAGACAGCAAAAAAGACAACGGGAAAGGCGAAGGCGCCGGCCAAAGCACCGGCAAAGGCTCCGGGGACAGAGAAGGTCTTCATCTCGGAGGCCGACCAGTACCTCTTTTCCCAGGCGACCCATTACGACATCTACAAGAAGCTGGGGGCCCATGTGTCTGAGGAGAGGAAGAAGAAGGGCGTCTATTTCGGCGTCTGGGCGCCGAACGCGAGGGAAGTGCATGTGATCGGCAGCTTCAACGGCTGGGACGAGGAAGCGCACCCCATGGAGAAGCTGGGGCCCGTGGGCATCTGGGGGCTCTTCATCCCGGGGGTGGCCACAGGGGAGCTGTACAAGTTCCTGATCACCGCTAAGGACGGCAGGAAGATATATAAGGCGGATCCCTTCGCCAACAGCGCGGAGTACCGGCCCGGAACGGCATCCATCGTCACGGACCTGAACGGCTATTCCTGGGGGGACGCCAAGTGGATGGAGGCCCGGGACGGAAGAGAAGCGCAGAAGGAGCCCATGGCCATCTACGAGTGCCATATCGGCTCCTTCATGAAGCATCCTGGCGGCGGTGAGGGCTTCTACAATTATCGGGAGTTCGCGGACAAGCTTGCGGACTATCTCAAAGAGATGAGATATACCCATGTGGAGCTGATGGGCATCCTGGAGCATCCCTTCGACGGCTCCTGGGGCTACCAGGTGACGGGCTACTACGCGCCCACCTCCCGGTACGGAGCGCCGAAGGATTTCATGTATCTGGTGGACAAGCTCCATAAGATGGGCGTGGGCGTGATCCTGGACTGGGTGCCCGCCCATTTCGCCACGGATGCCCATGGCCTGGCGGAATTCGACGGAGAGTGCATCTTCGAGCATCCGGATCCCCGCCTGGGCTCCCACCCGGACTGGGGGACCAAGATCTTCAACTACGGCAAGCCCGAGGTGAAGAATTTCCTGATCGCCAATGTGCTGTTCTGGCTGCGGGAGTTCCATATAGACGGCATCCGGGTAGACGCCGTAGCGTCCATGCTTTATCTGGATTACGGCAAAAAGGACGGCCAGTGGGTGCCCAACAAATACGGCGGCAACCAGAACCTGGAGGCCATCGAGTTCTTCAAGCACCTCAACTCCGTGGTGCGCGGGACCTACCCCGGCTTCATCACCATCGCCGAGGAGTCCACCGCCTGGCCCAACGTGTCCGGCGACATCGGCGGGGAGGGGCTTGGCTTCTCCTTCAAGTGGAACATGGGCTGGATGCACGACTTCTGCGAGTACATGAAGCTGGATCCCCTGTACCGGAAGGGCAACCACTACGCCATGACCTTCGCCATGAGCTACAATGAATATGAGAAATACATACTGCCCCTGTCCCACGATGAGGTAGTGCACCTGAAATGCTCCATGGTGAACAAGATGCCGGGCTACAAGAAGGACAAATACGCCAACCTGCGGACGGGCTATACCTATATGTTCGGCCACTGCGGCAAGAAGCTCCTGTTCATGGGGCAGGACTTCGGCCAGGAGCGGGAGTGGAGCGAGGAGCGGGAGCTGGACTGGTTCCTCCTGCAGGAAGAGGAGAACCAGGGGCTGCAGACCTACGTGAAGGAGCTTTTGAAGCTGTACCGCAAGTACCCCGCCCTCTATGAGGCGGACGACAGCTGGGCCGGCTTTGAGTGGATGAACGCGGACGATGCGGAGAACAGCGTCTATTCCTTTGTGCGCAAGTCCTCCAAGGGCACGCAGAACCTGCTGTTCGTGCTGAACATGACCCCGGTGAAGCGGGAGGGGTACAGGGTGCCGGTGCCCTCTGCCTCCACCAGGAAGAAATATAAGCTGCTGCTCAACAGCGACGAGGCGCGCTTCGGCGGCTGGGGCAATGAGGTGCAGAAGGAGGTCTCGGTGGAAAAGGTTCCCTGCCACAACAAGGACTACTCCATCTGCATAGACCTCCCTCCCTACGGGGCGGCGGTATTCGTGTTTTAATGCCGGGGCAGCTAAAGGTTTTCCATGATTTTACCGAAATAAAGAGCAGGTGCAGGGGATGCGCCTGCTCTTTTTCCATTTTTACATACAACTATTTTTCCGATAGGAGATACGATTTTGAAGATATCATTCAGCGAACAGGCAATCAAGGAGGCGGAGCGCAGACGGGCGGAGCAAAACCGCGAGGCCCAGCAGACATCCGCCACGGCAATGGGACAGACGGCCTTCGCCGACATGTTCGGCAGGCAGGAGGACGGCATCCTGGCCGCCTCCGGGGATAAGGGCAAGAGCCTGATCGAGCTCCAGGAGGAGGCCGGCAGCGTTGACGTGGGCGTCCAGCGGGACTATATGACAGTCATGTCGCATACCATGTCCGAGGAAGACTATGCCAGGATGCAGGAGGAGGGCTTCGACCCGGGCGAGATGGATCCGGAGGAGGTCGTGACCATCGTAGATAAGATCAAGGCGGAGCTGGTCCGGGCGGGCAAGAATATCGTGGGCTACACGGACGACATGGACGTAAGCAAACTGTCGGCGGCCCTGGGCAGCGAGGTGCTGGCCAGAGCCGTGGTGGACAGCTTCCGGGAGGCGGACGTGCCGCTGACCAAGGAGAACCTGGCGGCAGTGTCCCGGGCCTGGGCCATGAACGGGGAGCTGGCCCCTCTGGGGGAGGGCTCCTACAGCTACCTGATAGACAACGAGATGGAGGCGGAGATCTGGAACCTCTATCTGGCCCAGAGCAGCGGCGCGGACAGAGGCGGGAATTCGGCCAGGTTCTACGCGGAGGACGTGCAGGGGTACTACGCCCAGAGCGCGGGCCGGGGCCAGGGAAGCGGCCTCCAGGGCCAGATCGACCGGATCATAGAGCAGGCGGTGGGCCAGGTGAACGAGAAGAGCCGCATGAACGCCGCATGGCTGCTGGACAAGGGCCTGCCCCTGACGGCGGAGAACTTGAAAAGGCTGGAGGCGCTGCAGGATATCGAGCTGCCCATGACGGAGGAGAAGTTCGCGAAGGCGGCTGCCGCCGCGGTGGCGGAGGGCAAGGATCCCGTCCATGCCTCCTTCGGGGAGAGCGGGGGGAACCTGTACGAAAGGGCGGCGGCCATCTCCGAGTTCTACCACAGCAGCGAGCTCTGGGAGGCCACGGTGGGGGACATCACCGCCAGGAGGCAGCTGGAGGAGGTGCGCCTGCGGATGTCCGCGGAGGTGAACGTCCGGCTGCTGCGCAGCGGCTTCTCCATCGACACGGAGCCCATGGTGGAGCTGATCGAGGCCCTGAAGCGGGCGGAGTACCAGCTTGCCAACCAGTATTTCCCCAGGGACAACATGGCCGTGGAGAAGTACCAGAACTACCAGAAGGCCAGCAATGTGGCGGGCCAGCTGCCGGGGCTCCCCGCGGACGTGCTGGGCATGTTCGCCAAGGGAGAGGGCTCGGCTTCCCTGGAGGCCATCTATAACGAGGGCAAGGCGATGCAGGCCGCCTATGAGAAGGCACAGGCCAGCTACGAGAAGCTGATGACAGGGCCCAGGAGCGATTTGGGCGACAGCATCGACAAGGCTTTCGCCAGCGTGGATCATATCCTGAAGGATTTGGGCGTGGAGCTGACGGACGAGAACCGCAGGGCGGTGAGGATCCTGGGCTACAACCAGATGGAGATGAACCTGCCCAACCTGGAGGCCGTCAGGGAGGCCGACAGGCAGGTGCAGGGCGTCCTGGAGAAGCTGACCCCTGCGGCCACGCTGAAGATGATCCGGGACGGCTTCAATCCCCTGGAGAAGAGCTTCGGGGAGCTGGAGCAGTATTTCAAGACCCTGCCGCCGGAGTACAAGAAGGAGGCGGACAGCTACAGCCGTTTCCTGTACGGCCTGGAGCGCAACAATGAGATCACGCCGGAGGAGCGGGAGAGCTATATCGGCATCTACCGCCTGGTGCGCCAGCTGGAGAAGGCGGAGGGCGCCGCGGTGGGCGCCTTGGTGAACTCCCAGACGGAGATCCACTTCTCCAATCTGCTCTCCGCGCTGCAGAGCAGCAGGAACAGGCCCCTGGACATGCGGGTGTCGGATGAGACCGGGGAGAGGCTCAAGGTCATGCGCAAGGGGGAGAGCATTTCCTCCCAGATCTCCAGGGCCTTCCATAAGACCGTGCGGGAGATCCGCGAGGCCAATGCGGCGGCTGCCGGCATAGAGGAGGCAAGGCTGGAGGCGCGGCTCCAGGAGACGAAGGAGGCCGGAGGCCAGGCGGAGCGGCAGACGGCGGACAGCCATAGGCCCTCTGGGGATACGAAGGCAGCCCCGGAATCCGCGGCAGCCCAGGATACGGCAGCCAATGCGGCCGCGGCCCGGATGGCTGCGGGTTCCGCGCCCGTCCGGACGGCAGCGCCTGCGGAGGCCCCGGCGGCCCAGCCGGCGGCCAGCGCCCATGCGGAGGCCGTCTCCGAGGCGCTGGTCAAGGCGGCCAACGACGTGATTACAGATGTGTCGTCCGATGCGGAGGCCACCAGGGAATACAACAGGACCCAGCTGGAAGAGCAGCGGCAGGCGGTCAGCGCCGCGGACAAGGAGAGCGTGGCCATGCTGCAGAGGGGGGCGCTGCCCTCCAGCGCGGACAATCTCATGGCCGCCCA
>CAMTBF010000258.1 GCA_947068385.1 uncultured Lachnospiraceae bacterium | reverse complement strand
TCCCTGCTCTCCGCCGCAGCCGCCACCGCATTGTCCAGCAGATTGGCGAACAGGGCCGTCACATCCATCCCTTTCATGAAGTCCAGGGACAGCTCCCCCACCTTTATGTCCTCTCTTACGCCCAGACGCTGCATCATTCTCGATTTATCGTTTAAAATGATATTCAGCAGCTTTTCTGAGGTGTAGTATTTCTGCTGGAAGCTGTTCAGCATCCGATGGATGTCCCCGGCGTATTTTTCCGCCCCGTGGACGTCCCCATGGGCCTCCTCTCCGGCGGCACCACGCGCGTCTCCACCGGCATCCCCTCCGGCGGCACCGCGCGCGTCCCCATAGGCATCTTCTCCGACTGCACCACGCGCGTCTCCACTGACATCTCCTCCGGCGGCACCACGTACGTCTCCATGGGCATCCCCTCCAGCGGCATCACCGGCATGTTCCCTGGCGTACAGCGCCTCCATGGCCTGGATATGGTTGCGGATGTCGTGGATCAGCTTCCGGGAGGCCTCGTACTTTTCCTCCTCCTGCTCGTAATACTGGTGCTGCATCCGGGCCTGGGCCCGGTAGAGGTTGCGTTCGTTCTCCAGTCTGTGGTTCTCGCTCATCACGTCCACCAGGACGCAGAAGTATATGTTGAGGCCTATCAGCAGCACCAGGTTCAGCCCCAGCAGGAGCAGCATCTCCCCGGTGGGAAAAATCTGTGTCATATACAGCATGCAGTACATGTTGAAGATGGAGTACAGGGGCAGCAGGACGGAGAGGATCACCTGCCTCACGGTGATATGCCTCCCGGCTTTGCGCCCCGCGGCCATGGCCGCCAGCAGCATCACCATGAATTCTGCCATCCTGGTGCCTGTCACCATGAGGATGTACTGGAGCCCCGGCGAGTTCAGGTACAGGATCCCCCTGGCCAGGAGCATCTGGAGCGCCAGCACTCCCGCTATGTCCGTAAGCCATACAGCCACGGACAGGATCAGGTAGTACAGGCAGTAGATTCCTGGCGTGCCATAGGCCCAACATGCTATCAGGGGGAACAGGAAGAGGGTAGCCAGGTTCACCCAGGTGCTTCCCAGGCTGGAAAGGGCTACGCATACCAGTATATATGCAGGTATGATGCCCAGGGCCCGCCGGGGGAGGTTTTTCCACCAGGGCATGGCTTTGCCCTCCGCCGCGCTTTCCCGCCGGGGCATTCCCTCCTGCCCTGACATTCCCGTCCGCCCTGACATCCGGTAAGCGGCATAGAACATGCCCCCTAAAAGGAAGACGCTTCCCACGCAGGGAAACACGACGTAGATCAGGATTTCCATGCTCCATGCCCCCTTTCCTCCGCCAGGTATTCGTTCAGCGCCCTGCGGAATCCGGCGGATTTCTTCTGGGACAGGGGGATGGTCTTTCCGTCTGTGAGCGTGATTTCATATCCATGGATGCGCTGTACCGCGTACAGGTTCACCACGAAGCTCTTGTGGGGCATGGCAAATCCATAGCTTTCCATCTCCCGGGCCAGCTGGGTGATCTGGCGTTTCAGATGCCATTGCCCCTGGGCTGTGTACATCACCACCTGGCGGCCCAGGTATTCGAAGCAGAGGATCTTCGAGGGGACGGTGCGCAGGATTCCCTCTTTTGTCTGGAACTCCAGCTCCGGCTCCGGGCCGGACAGGCCATAGGCGCAGGCCTCGTCCAGCTGGGCGTACAGCTCCTGGGCTTTCAGGGGCTTGAGCAGGTAGGCGAAGGCGTGCACCCCAAAGGCGAAGATGGTGTAGTCGCTGTAATTGGTGATATAAATCAGCTTCACCTCCTTGTCGGCCTCCCGGATGCGCCTGGCGGTCTCGATGCCGTCCAGACCCTGCATGTCGATGTCCAGCAGCAGGATGTCGTACTTTTTCCCGGCGTCCAGCAGGGCCTCGCCGCTGGTGTAGGCATCCGCGGAGAGGGGGAGCTTTTTATATTGCTTCAGCAGATCCAATGTCTCCCCCAGGATTTTTTCGTCATCGTCGCAGACTGCTATCTTTATCATTTGGGGACCTCTCAACTACTTTCTGCTTTCATTGTCTTCCAACTCGCTAAGCCGCTCTTTTAAAGCTTTCAGTTCATCCATGAGCTTTCCGTTTTCCATTCTTAATATATTTTTTTCTTCCTCTGCTTCATCCAGCCTTTTCTGTAAAACTATGCTCTTTTGGGTTTTCTGTTCAAAATTTCTCCATTTGTCAAGAATTTCTCTGTAAAGAAAAGGGCACGGCGCTAACCGTGCCCTGCTCTGGCGGGCCAGAGCGACCTCGTCGGTCAAATTATCTTTCCGCGTGCGGCCTCGTCGGCCAAAAACAGTTCTATAGAGGCTGTATGGGCCTCTATGCTTATTATACACAATTCTTCTGAAAAATCCACTGTTTTTTCGCGGACAATACGGTTATTTCATTATTTTCATTATTTCACAGCTCACCCAGCATCTTCTCCGGGTCGTCCGCCGCCTTTACCTTGTCGTTGGCCTTGATGATGATGCCCTTCTCGTCAATCAGGTAGGTGGTGCGCACCACGCCCATGGATACCTTGCCGTAATTCTTCTTTTCCTTCCACACATCGTAGGCCTCGATGACCTTCCGCTCCGGGTCGGCCAGCAATGTGAACGCCAGGCCGTACTTTTCCTCGAACTTCTTGTGGGATGCCACGGTGTCCTTGCTGACTCCCAGCACCACCGCCCCCTTTTCCGTAAACTGGGGATACCGCTCCGAAAAGCCGCAGGCCTGTTTTGTGCATCCCGGGGTGTTGTCCTTTGGATAGAAATACAGAACCACCTTCTTCCCCGCGTAATCCGACAATCTGTGCATCTCCCCATTCTGATCCGGCAGCTCGAAATCCGGTGCTTTTGTTCCTGTCTCCAACATACTTTTTTCCTCCATTTCTGCTCTGTCATCGCTACATTTTTTGTCACTACATATTATTACATTTATCGCTACATCTCTATCAGGCCATGCTTTTTCAGCCTGGCTTTGATGCCGCCTCTGGTCCTGCTGTGACACCTGGCCATTTCCGCCATGGTCATTCCTTCCTGGAACTCCTGCTTCAACCGCTCGTCCTCCTCCGCGCTCCAGGCCGCGCCCGCCCCATCCGGACGGTTCCTCGCCCGGTTGAACTCCGCCCTGTCGAATTTCGGCTTATCAGATTTTGGCTTGTCGAATTTCGGATTGACGAATTCAGGCTTATCCGAAGGCCTTGTCCCCGAATCCCCGAAAGCGTCCCCTCTGTCGCCAGGCTCTGCGCTGGCCATGGCATTCTCTGTGTTCCCGGGAATTCCTTCTGCACTGACGGAGAACTTCTTCTCCCGGCTCTCAGCAGACGATATTATGTCTTCGTCTTCATCCTGTGCTGCCCTTGGCCCAATCAGCCACTCCACTATCATCTTCTGCACCCTGGGCGGGTATTTCATCAGTTGGTAGGACGCTCCTGACGGGCTTGTCCTGTTTTCCAGCACAATCCCGTGCTCTGTCCCCTTCGGAGTCGGCATCTTTTTGAATACGCCACCGGTGTCTTTCTCATAAGTCAGCTCCTGGGACACCAGGTACTCCCATATGATGTCTATGCTGGCCTTTCGTACCCCATCCACGGTACAGATGCGGTTAAGCTCTTCCTTGATTTCGCTGATGTAGCATAAATCCCGGTATTGGAATTCCTCCGCGTCGCCCTCTGCCAGGTAAAAAGGAGGCTTCTTCCCTCGTCTCTCCTTCCTCGTCCTGGCAGGCCTCGCAGCTGGCCTGTTCTGACCTGTGCCATCCCCGCTGCCTGACGAGCCTGTGCTCCCTCCGCTGTCCTCCTGGTCTGCGGCAGGGCTCTGGATGGTGGTCACCGAATGGGGGTGGGATTCCACAAAGGACGCCATGGCGCTCAGGAACCTGTCCCCGTATTTCTCCTGCTTCCTTTCCCCCACGCCGGAGACTTTCAATAAATCTTCTGCGGTTTTCGGCAGTTTTATGCACATGTCAATCAGCGTCTTGTCATTGAAGATGATATACGGCGGCAGCGACTCCTCTCTGGCGATTTCCAGGCGGAGCTTGCGCAGTACTTCGAACAGGTCGTAGCCTGCGGAGGTAAGGGCGTCCGTGCTCCTGCGGGGAGCCTTGCTTTTCTCCGAGTTCCTTCCGTCCAGGCTCCTCTCCGGCTCCTTCTCCTGATAAATGCGCATCATCACCCGGGTGCTTTCATCCCGCAGAGGGGCGATGTCCCCCATCTTCAGTACGCTGTACTGTTCCTGGGTCTGGTACAGGTAGCCCTCCTCCACCATCTGGCTGATCAGGCTCCGCAATTGGGGCTCCCTGTAGTCCTTCAGCGCCCCGTATGTCTTATAATCCACGGTGCCCAGCTCCCGCAGCCTTGCCCTGTCCGCCCCCATCAGAGTCCCCAGGACGATGGTGAGGCCATAGCGGCCCTTTGTCTCCGCCACGCAGTTGATGACCTGCTTGGCCTGGGCTGTCATGTCCTGCTCCTGGTATTCCCGGTGGCAGTTGCCGCAGTTGTCGCAGGGCGTGACGGCCTTTTCCCTGAAATAGTTGAGGATGTAGTTGCGCAGGCACCCGGCGGTCCGGCAGTACCCCTCCATGACCTGGAGGCGGCGCATGTCCCGCTGCTTTATCAGCTCCGTCTCCTCCTCGTCCAGGCCGGAGAAGTCCTTTTTCTCCAGCAGGAACCTGTCGATGACCATATCCTGGGCCGAGAAGAGCAGGATGCACTGGGATTGCTCCCCGTCCCGCCCGGCGCGGCCGGCTTCCTGGTAGTAGTTCTCCATGCTCTGGGGCATGTTGTAGTGGATGACGTACCTCACGTTGGATTTGTCGATGCCCATGCCGAAAGCGTTGGTGGCTATGATGACAGGGGCGCGGTCATATATGAAGTCGTCCTGGCTCTTCTTCCTGGCCTCATTGTCCATGCCCGCATGGTATCTGGTGACGGGGACGCCCCTTTTGGACAGGGCCTCGAAAAGCTTGTCCACATTCTTCCGGGTGGCGCAGTAGATGATGCCGCTTTCCTCGGGGTGGGCCGCTATGTAGTCTATTACGAATTCGTCTTTCTTTCGGATGCTCTCCACCCGGTAATACAGGTTCTCCCTGTCGAAGCCGGTCACTGTCACATAGGGGTCAGCGAGGCTTAAGATGCACAGGATGTCCTCCTTCACCTCCTCCGTGGCCGTGGCGGTAAAGGCGCTGACGATGGGCCTTTTCGGGAGGTTTCGGATGAAGTCCACGATTTTCAGATAGCTGGGGCGGAAGTCCTGTCCCCACTGGGAGATGCAGTGGGCCTCGTCCACGGTCACCATGGAGATTTCCGTGTTGGACGCAAATTCCAGAAAGTCATAGCTTTCCAGCCGCTCCGGGGCTACGTAGACAATCTTGTAGGCGCCCTCCGCCGCAAGGGCCAGCGCACGTCTGATCTGCCCCTCCGTCAGAGAGGAATTGATGAACGCGGCGCGGATGCCCACCTCGTTCAGGGCCTTCACCTGATCCTGCATCAGGGAGATCAGGGGCGATATCACTAAGCAAACGCCGGGCAGCATCAGCGCCGGGACCTGATAGCATATGGACTTGCCCGCGCCTGTGGGCATGATGGCAAGCACGTCACGGCCTGCCGTGATGGACGCTATGATGTCTTCCTGGCCTTTCCGGAAGGAGTCATAGCCGAAGAAATGTTTTAGGGCTTCTCTTGCGGTCATTCTGTCTCTGATTCTCCTCTGTCATTCTGGGATTTTCTGTG
>CAMTBF010000257.1 GCA_947068385.1 uncultured Lachnospiraceae bacterium | reverse complement strand
GTGGGAATCCTGGTGCTCGGCGTGGCTGTCATCGCCTTCGTGCTCTATCTGCTGGTGAGGCTTTCCCTTGGCAGAAGGAAGCGTGACTATGGCATCCTGAAGGCCCTTGGCTTTACCACAGGGCAGCTCGTCCTCCAGACTGCGGCCAGCTTCCTGCCGGCGGTGCTGCTTTCCACCGTGATAGGGATTGCGGTGAGCGCTGCGATCATCAACCCGGTGGTGGCGCTGTTCCTGGGCGGGATTGGCATCGTGAAGTGCACTTTTACGGTTCCGCTGGGATGGACTATCCTATCGGGGGTGGGCCTGGTGCTCACAGCCTTTGGGCTGGCATGCCTATTGTCCCTGCGAATCCGGAAGATTGCGCCCGTGGCCCTGCTGGCGGGGGAATGAAGAATCAGAAATAAATAATGCTTGCAAACCTCCCTCTAATGTGTTAGAGTAAAGATATACTCTAATGGATTAGAGGGAGGTATTCTATTATGGAGACACCGAAGGTTTTTGAGAGCGAATATCGTTTCTGCCTGATTCTATGGGAGCATGAGCCGGTGCGCAGCAGCGACCTGGTGCGGCTGTGCAGGGAGCAGCTGGGGTGGAAGCCCACCACCACCTATACGGTGATCAAAAGGCTGTCGGAGCGGGGCGTGCTGAAGAATGAAGACAGCGTGGTCACGGCGCTGGTCAGTAAGGAGCAGGTGCAGGAAGCGGAGATCGACGAGCTGGTGGAGAAGAAGTTCGGCGGCTCCCTCCCGGCGTTCGTGGCGGCTTTCACAAGGCATGGGAAAATGACGGAGAAGGAGATCGACCAGGTGCAGCGGATGATAGACCGCTTCCGAAAGGGGGATGGGCAATGAGGGATGTTTTTTGGGAGGTATTGAGCAGGAGCATAACGGCGGGATGGCTGGTGCTGGCTGTGGCGGCCTTGCGGCTGATTCTGAAGAGGGCGCCCAGGAGAGTGAGCGTGCTGCTCTGGGGCATGGTAGCCCTGCGATTGCTGTGCCCGGTCTCCATCGAGAGCAGGTTCAGCCTGATTCCAGAGGGACAGATAGTGCCGCAGTGGATTCTGACAGAGCTTGGGTGGAATCTCCCGGGGAATGATTCAAATGCCGGGGCGGCGATGCCACCGGGCAGTGCACTGGGAGATGCATCGGGCAATGCGGCGGGGAAGGCCGGAGGGTCTGGGCTTGCAATCATGCCGGGAAGCGAACCGGCTGGCGCCAGTGCTGGGGCACTGGACAGCAGGGTTTCCGCAGACGGTTTTCTCTTGTCAGATGGACGGAATATCGAAGATACATTATCGACCATATGGATGCTGGGCATGCTGTCCATGTGCCTGTATGCGCTGCTCACCTATCTGCGGCTGCGGAAGCTGGTGAGCACGGCGGTGGTCATGCGGGACAATATCTTCCAGAGCGAAGCAGTGGCCTCCCCCTTTGTGCTGGGGGTGGTTCGGCCCAGAATCTACATTCCTTTCCGGATAGAGGGGAGGAATCTGGTGCATGTGGTGATGCATGAGCAGGTGCATATCCTCAGAAGGGACCACTGGTGGAAGCCCCTGGGCTTCGTATTGCTGTCCGTGTACTGGTTCCACCCGCTGATGTGGCTGGCCTATATATTGCTGTGCCGGGACATCGAGCTGGCCTGTGACGAGCGGGCAATCAAGGAGCTGGACGACGGGCAGCGGGCGGACTATTCCCAGGCGCTGCTGGACTGCAGCGTCAGCCGCCGGAGCATCGCGGCCTGTCCTTTGGCCTTCGGGGAGACGGGGGTGAAGACGAGGGTGAAGTCGGTGCTCGGCTATCGGAAGCCGGGGTTCTGGATCCTGGTGCTGGCGGTTGCGGCCTGCATTGTGGTGGCGGTGTGCTTCCTCACCGACCCTGCCCGGGATTCGGGCAGCCGGGCCGCCCTTGCCTGGGCCCGGGGATTTTCCGCAACGGAGGTGGTCGCGGCGGATCTGGTGGTTCTTCCCAAGTCTCCCGGGAAAGAGTTCAAGCATCTGTCGCAGAGGGAAATCGTGGCCATGACAGGTCTGTTCAGTCGGTGCGATGGCGAGTACCTGGAAGAGGAGGTGTACGTGGAGGGCGGCAGCACTTTCTTCTATTTCGCCATGAAGGACGGCACTGTCCACGAGATAGGGAATCTGGGGAACACCTATCTGGTCATCGATGGGAAATATTATGAGGCGGATCACGAGTGGCTGGCCTCCTGGAATGATGCTTTCCCGGAGGGGGACGAGGCGCTGCCGGAGGGGTATCTCGAACAGCCCCGGCCGGGTCAGCCTGAGGCTGGGCAGATGGCAGAGGGCCGTCAGGAGGATGCCTGGACTGCTTTTGGCGCAGGGATGCCAGAGGATACCTCGTCTCTGAAGTTCAGTCTGTCACGAGGCTTCACATCCTGGGACACTACCCTGACCTTGCAGCCGGACGGCTCTTTTGAGGGGATTTATTTTATGGACAAGGATTTCATGGGGAAGTTATCTTCCCAGTCCATGCCTCTGGCACAACCGGATGGTGAGACGGTGGTGGCGGAGGAATCTTCCAGGGGGATACGCTATTACTGTAAATTCAATGGACGGTTTGACGAAATAACGAAGATAAATGAATACTCCTATTCCATGCATCTGGCAGAACTGCAATATGAGACGGAGGTGGACAGGGAATGGACTCAGGATGGAACTCTCTATATCGGCACGGAACCAGTCGGCCTGGATGGAGAGAGGTTCATGCTCTACCTGCCGGATACACCTATAGCAGAGCTGGATGAAACTTACGGATCCAAGCCGCCGAATTTTTGGTCGTGGACCATGGGGCTGGTTGAGGAAATGTCCTGCTATGGAATCTACAATCTGGAGACAGGGCATGCATTCTTCACTTCCGAGACGGAACAGTCCCAGGCGGGACAGGCCCAGATGGGACAGGAAGGGCCTGTGCAGCCGGAGCCAGACCAGGCGGAACCAAGCCAGGAGGAATCGGAGGGCTATCCGGAGGAGGATGCCTGGCGGGCTTTCGATACAGGGCTGCCGGAGGATACGCCGCCATTGGAATTCATCATGGCCACCGGCGCTAGCTCCATGTACACCAGCCTGACCTTGCATCCGGACGGCTCTTTCGAGGGTGTCTATTGGAACAATGAGAACATCGCGGCGGAAGAATATCCCATGGGAACACGGTATTACTGTGAATTCAGCGGAAGATTTGACGAAATAGCGAAGATGGATGAATATTCTTATTCTATGCATCTGGCAGAGCTGAATTGCGGGACGGAACTGGACAAGGTGTGGATTCAGGATGAGGTTCGCCATATCGGTTCGGAACCTGTTGGCGTGGAGCAGGGGGAGACTTTCCGCTTCTATCTGCCTGGCGCGCCACTGGCAGATTTGGATGAGGCTTTTGTGAGCTGGTGTCCGGATGCGTATCAGTGGAGGGAAAGATCCATTGACAGGCTGTCTTCCTATGGAATCTATAACGTGGAGGGCGGGTACGGTTTCTCTACCGCCTGGCTGGATTAAGGTTGCGCCGGGAAAGGCTTGGGTGTATAATGGGCAATCAGGAGGTAGGAGTGTATGAGGATTGCAGAGAGAATCAGGGAAAATGTGGGCAGACCGGGCCAGAACAGGCCGGTGACCATAGGCTTTCTGGGGGACAGCGTGACCCAGGGATGCTTTGAGCTGTACAGCACAGGGGAGGATTCCATCGAGACGGAGTTCCGCAGCTTCCAGGCGTACCACAGCAAGCTGAAGCGCATGCTGGAGGAGGTGTTCCCCTCAGTCCCCATCAATATCGTCAACGCGGGGATCAGCGGAGACAACGCGCCCAATGGCAGGACGCGGCTCCAGCGGGACATCCTAAGCTATCAGCCGGATCTGGTGGTGGTCTGCTTCGGCCTCAATGATGCGGGCAGGGGGATGGAGGGGCTTTCGGATTACGCCCAGGCCCTGGAGGGCATCTTCCGGGAGCTCCAGGCGGCCGGGACGGAAGTGATATTCATGACGCCCAACATGATGGGCACAAGGGCCGTGGCCGAGGAAAAGGATCCCTTTATCCATTCCCTGCTGGAGGGCATGACGAAGCTCCAGACAGATGGAATCATGGATGCCTATATGGACAAGGCCAGGGAAGTGTGCGCGGCCAACAGGATTCCCGTCTGCGACTGCTACCGGAAATGGAAGAGGCTGGAGGAGAGCGGCGCGGACGTCACCAGGCTCCTGGCCAACCGGGTGAACCATCCCACGGAGAACATGCACTGGCTTTTCGCGGCCTCGCTGTTCGAGATGATGCTGTTCGATTTCTAGGATTTTGGCAGGCTTCGTGTTCTTAGGCCCGCCGGAGGCAGACTACAGGATGCCTTTGGCGGGTTGTTTTTCAGCAGGAATCCCGCCGATGCCAAAATTAATATTTGACAATTCCTCTCATCTGTATTATGATGATTGTGTCAACGTTATTCTGTGAAGAGTGCCAATCGCACGTTCAGGCAGTTTCTGCCGGATTTATTCACACGCACTGGCAGGGACGGCCTATGGGTCATGCATGTCCTCTGCCGCTTCATTTTCAGAAAGAGAGGATACCACATGAAACCCAGGATGGAATTCGTTCCACGAAAGAGGCGGCTCTTCCGGCTGCCGCTGCGGCGGTTCGCCGCCAACCGCAACGTAAAGGACAGGCTCTTCTGCTATATCTTCGAGCGGGACAGGAAGGCTTTGCTGCAGCTGTACAACGCGCTGAACCACACGGACTACCGAGATGCCCGGGCACTGCAGATCGTCACCCTGGACAATGTGGTCTACATGTCCATGAAGAACGATATGGCTTTTCTTCTGGCCGGAGCCCTGAACCTGTACGAGCATCAGAGCACATTCTGTCCCAATCTCCCGCTGCGCTTCCTGCTCTATATCGCGGCGGAATACGAGAGCTTGCTGGCAAGGGCGAAAGCCAACATCTATGGGCAGACGTTGATTCCTCTTCCCGCGCCCCAGTGCGTGGTGTTCTATAACGGGGACGATGCCATGCCGGATGAGCAGCGCCTACAGCTGACAGATGCTTTTCCTGAGGTGCCTGGAGCCGGGCCTTGCCTGGAGCTGACAGTCCGGATGCTGAACATCAATTATGGCCATAACAGCGGGCTGACGGCGGGCTGCAGGCGCCTGGATGAATATTCCCGTTTCGTGGCTTGCATCAAGGCATATCGGCGGGATGGCAGTTCTGTGAATCAGGCCATTGAAGATGCTGTCACATACTGTATTGCACATGGCATCATGGAAGATATTTTAGTGCCCTTTCGGGCGGAGGTGACGAAAATGCTGCTGACTGAGTACAATGAGAAGAAATACATGAAGATGTTCCGGAAAGAGGCCCGGGAGGAAGGGCTGCGGGAAGGTCGGGAAGCGGGCCTGGAACAAGGCCTGGAACAAGGCCTGGAACAAGGCTTGGAACAAGGCCGGAACCATCTGATCAACACCATGCTCCAAAACGGAGCGTCCCCTGAGCACCTCTCGGAGATAACAGGCCTGTCGCTTTCGGAGATAAGCGTTATATCACAGAATAGAAAGAGTCGGTCCAATTTGCTCCAAGAGAAAAGGGGCAAAAGGAAGAGGCGCTAGATAACTGAATTTGCCTGATAACAGAATCCTGTTATCGGAAATGTTTTGGCCCCATTTTGTGCTAGAATGGCATAAAAGGGGCTTTTTTCATGGCAATAGAAGAGAAAGGCAGGCGGAATGGCCTTGGATAATCTGGACAGGATTCAGCTTACGCTGGATTATATGGAGCAGAA
>CAMTBF010000256.1 GCA_947068385.1 uncultured Lachnospiraceae bacterium | reverse complement strand
ATTGCTACCACACGGACCTGAACCGTGCGCGTCTGCCAATTCCGCCATTCCTGCGAACAAATCATATCTTAAACTATTTCCCTAAAAAAGTCAATAGGTTTTTTTCAATTTTTTTAAATTTTTTTCGACAATCCAAAAACTCCAAAAATTTGCAGGAAAAAGAAATTTCCTCTTGCATTTTTTGGAAAGCGTGGTACAATAGAGGTCATGGAAGCATAGCTCAGCCGGGATGAGCGTTCGCCTCACACGCGAAAGGTCAGGGGTTCGAGCCCCCTTGCTTCCATTTTTTGTTGGAAGCCGCAGATCCGGGATTTGTCCAGTAGCGTCAAGGGTCTGCGGCTTTTTTATCGCCCTGGGGCATCGGCCCGCTATGCATTGACGACGATCGCGTCGAATCCGGCTGCCTTAAGCTTTGCCATGGTGGCCCTTGCGCTGCTCTCCGCAGAGTATGCGCCTACCTGCACCCGGTACATCTGTTTCCTGTCGCCGACCGGGGTCTCCTCCTTAGGGGCCGTCGGCTCTTGTCCGGCATCCGGCCCTGCTTTCGCCGCTGCCTTCTGGCCGGTGATGCCATAGACGATCGCCGCCGCCATCGCCTGGCAGTCGTATAGCTGTGCGTCGTCCCGGTCGTCCACGAAGCAGCACTCCATCAGCATGGCGGGTGAATTCGTGTTCCGGAGCACATACAGTCCGGTGCTGTACTTCACGCCGCGGTTCCGGAACCCCAGTCCGGCGACGGCCGCGCACGCCTTCTCCGCGTACGCTTTCGCCTTGCTGGATGCCGAATACACATAGGCTTCCGTCCCCGTGGTCACCTTGTTCCCCGCAGAGTCCTTCGCGCCGGAGTTGAAGTGGATGGACACGTCCAGGTCCACATCATGGGCATTGCACTTTGCGACAATCTGGCGGAGATTGTCAGACACCCCTGCCGCATCGTCCACCGTGCAGTCATATACCGTGTGGCCAAGCTGCCCAAGCTGGCTGACCACGGCGTCCTTTACCCTCCTGGCCTCCGTGGACTCCCGGATGAAGCCGATCGCCCCACAGGCCGTCCTTCCGTCCGCATTATGCCCGGCATGTACATTAATCCTCATAGCCTCTCCTTTCCGCCAGGTATCTGGCAATAAAACAGGGAGCATCACGCTCCCTATAATCATATGTCCCTATGCCCCATACTGTTCCATCCGCGGCCTCCGCCGGCCGCTGCGCGGCTACCGCCCATCCCCCCTTCCCGTGACCACATAATACCTGCCGAACTGCCGGAAGGCATACCGGTCCGCCTCAAAAAGGGGCAACTCCTCAGCCACGATGACATAGGCCGCGTCTTCCGCAATGTCAACCGCAATGTCATTTATCTCATGGTAAATATACCTCTCCCGGTAGGGCAGCACGCCCTCCGGCACGCTCCTCCCCTGAAAATACGCCGCGTCCACGTCGCACCAGAACAAGGTCAGGATCTCCGTGAGCCCGGCGTGCTGCCCCGTGCCCACCGTGATATAGAGCCTCTCCGCATCGCTCCCCTTCAGGGAGGAGACCGCTTCCCCGAAATCCTTGCGGAAATACCCCTCCATCTCCCGGGCATAGTCGGTAAAGTACACGTTCACGAACAGGAGGAACGCCCCGGCATAGGCCATGGCCATGCCGACCTTCACCTGGGGCAGGCGGATCCTGCGGACGGCCTCATAGATGCCGCATCCCGCCAGGATCATGATCGGATAATAGATGATGTTCAGACGGTTCACATTGACAGCATTGGTGGCAAGCCCGCACCATATGCCGGTTCCCAGGAAGATGACCAGGATGGCCGCGCCCGTCTCCCTGCGCAGCCTGCGCCACAGCCCGAAGAGCCCCAGGGCGGCGAAGGGGATGGAGAAAAGGTACATCGTCCCGAAACCCTGCACGTCATTCCACGGCAGGTCCTTGCCCTGCAGGACGGTGACCCGGGCCAGCGCCCCGATATTCTCCCCCAGCTGGGAAAGGACGTCCGGAGAAAAGAACAGGATGTCGCCGGCGCGCACGCTGTCCGGGAAAAAGGGCAGCGTGAACAGCGGCGTCTCAACGGTATCCCACCGGAAAAAGTTTATGGCCATGACGGCGATGAAAGGCCACGCCACCAGCAGGTAGACCGCAGCCGACGCCAGCGCCTCCGCCGCGGACACCTTCCTGGAAGCCAGCAGATAGATGCAGGCAGCCAGCAGGAACACAGGCATCGTGTAGATAGAGACCCCGTAGCAGTACATGCACAGCCCGAACACCGCCATGGACGCCAGCAGATATCGCCGCCGCTTCCCTCCCAGGAACGCCCTGTTGAGCAGGAATGCCCCCATCATGAAAAAGTGGGAATAGAGATTGCAGTCCAGGGCCCAGCGGCTCTGGAGGATATGCCACGGGTTGATCGCCGCGAACCAGAGCACGATCAATGCCGCGTTCTTGCCAAAGGCGTCCCTGGCGAATCCGTACAGGCAGGCAAGCCCTGCCAGGCTGGCGAGCAATAACGGCAGCCTGGCCGTATAGGCCGACAGGCCGAAGGCCCTGATGAAGGGCGCCATCAGGTAGGAGAGCAGGGCGCTCATCTGTCCAAAGCCCCATGCGGTCAGATGCACGGGAAGGCGCATCCCGAACCGGTCCGTGCCGTATTCCGCAAGCGCCTTCGCGTCAACCGCCGCCATGGCCCCGTCCTGATTGAAGCCCCCCGGAACCTGGCCGAACCGGTAGATCCTGACAGATACCGCCGTGAGCGCCGCCAGGGCCAGCAGGATCCGATACGCCCTTGGGGAAATATGCAGCTCTCGGGCCTCAAAGCCCTCCCTCCTTTCTGACAGGTACATCTTGTACGCGCTTATCACGCTGAGGATCGCCCCTGCCCAGAACAGCACATCATTCAATATCAGCATAAGAACCTCGTCCTCCGTTTATCAAGAGCAGCCCCGCCAGCACGGGCAGCGACAGGATGAAGGGAAAGACATACCGCATCTGCACCACGGGCCCCAGCAGCAGCGTCCCCATGTAAAGCAGCGGGAACAGGCAGAGTACCGCCTGCTTTCTCTGCCGCCGGAACAGGAACGCAAGCCATACCAGGAAAAGGGCCCAGAAGTAGAAGGCGCTCTTGAACGGCAGGGATATGACTGGCCAGTCGTAATACGCGTTCCCGCTGACGATTTTCTCCAGCAGCCCTTCCAGCCACGGGAGCTTCGACTCATGCAGGATCTCCGTGCCGTCCTCCAGGAAGCCGATATTGTGGGTGTAGATTGTCCCCAGCCGCCCCTCCGTGCCATATCCCAGACATTCCGCGTATGACCTGTCGTCCGGGAACCAGTACCCTCTCGTCAGCTCCAGGAACGCGTCCAGATATTCGTTGGGATAGCGGACGCCCAGGCGGAACCAGTCCGCCAGCAGCTGTCCCTCATGCCCCTCCCAGGCCCCGCTGAACGTGGTCACCGCCACGTTCCCCTTCACCCCGTCCGAAATGGGTGGATAATAGTTCGCCCAGTATTCATGGGGGACATAGCGGTTCAGCAGCTGCCATGTCTCCACGTCCAGCTCTTCCCCATGGTAGTATCCCACCCTGGCGAACTGCTGAATGGGCACGCTGTACATTTCCACCTTGGCGATCTCCATCTCCGTGCCGATAGCGGCCCTGATCGCCCTCTCCGTCCCCTTCCCCCCTGCCACCAGCAGGGCGCAGAGCAGGAGCACCCGCAGCCTCTCCCTTCCCGCCGCCAGGACCCAGCATGCGCCGAATGCCGCCACCGCGTAGATGCAGTTGTTGCGAAACTGCATCATCAGGCAGCCTTCCAACAGCAGCAGGACGGACAGCGCCATGCGCCGCCTCCCCCGGCTGAAGAAAAAGCATTCCCCCAGGAGCAGGATGAACAGCAGGAACAGCGTGCCGAACAGCACATCCTTGGTGGCGCAGAGCGCCAGCACGGAGTTCAGCGGGAACACGCCGAAGAACAGGATCCCTGCCGCCACCGTCCAGGGCCTCTGCACGATGCGGTACAGGAACGCGCAGGCATACCCCGCCACCAGCGAGTAGACGAGCATCTGGAACAGCGCCATGCACGCCATCCCTGTCTGAAGGCTCCCGACGAGCTGCCCCAGCTGGAGGAACAGCCAGATCAGCCATGTGTGGGCGATGGGCTGGTAAGGCCAGAACCAGGCGAACCCTTTCCAGGCCTCGCCCAGCTGCCTGTGGAAGTCATAGGACATGATGACGGGATAATAGGCCAGCCACACCGGAACCAGGCATAAGAATATGGCAGCGGCGCTGATGCCGAAGGCCTTTCCGGACCTCCGCTTCCCCTGCCCCTCCTGCACCGGCTCACGGAAGGGGATCCGCCCGATGGCGGAAAACAGGGCGTGGGCAAAGGGGAACACGGCTATGCTCAGACATCCGCCCCGCAGCAGGATCAGGAGCTTTCCCCTTATCCCGGCCCCGGTCATGCCGAAGTTCTGAAGCTGGTACCCCATGAGCATCGCGACGGAGAACAGGAAGCTGACCATGGCCCCGTACCTGACGCCGCGCCACAGCAGCCTTTTGTCCGTCATCTCCCTCAGCCGCCTCTCCGTCCGGCCCAGCAGCCCGAACAGCAGGAGCATCACAGGCACGCTCAGCACCGAAAAGGAGGCGTGGGAGAGCCCCGCTGCGCTCCCCAGGCAGCAGACCCCGTAGGTCCCCGCGAACGCCCAGATTCCCCTTATCCATGTCTCCGCACTCTTCCACTGCTTTCTAATGTCCATATCCACCCTTACCTCTTTTTCACGGCTATGCCGCCCTCAAACAAAAATAACGATAAACCTTGCTCTCACAAGACTTATCGCTATCCAATGCGGAAGATGGGACTTGAACCCACACGACATTGCTGCCACAAGATCCTTAGTCTTGCTCGTCTGCCAGTTCCGACACTTCCGCATATGCACTGCACAAAAGATATACTAACATCATATGCGCAAAAAGTCAATTCCTTTTTTGAATTTTCTTCCGCGGCCTGTCTTTCCACTTGTCTTTCTTCTATAGATATGCTAACATACCTACCATATACAATGTACAGCACGACACATGCCGCCCGCCAGAGGGCGGCGGAATGGAGGTCATCATGAAGAAACGGATCTCGTCCCTCCTGCTCACCGCTCTATCGGCCCTGCTGCTGGCGGCCTGCGGCCCCTCCGGCTCCGTCGTCCTCCCCAGGGACGGCTATGCCCAGGGCGGCGCAGGCGATACCATGCGCACCTATTTTTTCGACTTTACCCTGAACGAAGCCTATACCTGCAGCAAGTACGAGGGCTACATCCCCACCCCCGGCTACGACCTGCTGGCGGTGGATGTCACCGTCAAGAACACCTTCCAGGAGGGCATCACCATGTTCGACTGGGACTTCATCGTGCTCTATGACGGCAATGCCGGGGAGGAACAGGTCTACGACTATCCCATCACTTCCTATGAAGACCTGGAAATTCCGGAGGCCGCCCGGGAGACCCTCCTTCCCTCAGAGTATGCTCTGGAGAAAGGCGAAGGCCGCACCGGGCTACTCCTGTTCGAGGTGCCTGCCGGAGACACGGAGTTCACCGTCTCCTACCTGGAGACCTTTGAGGACGACACCACAGGGGACACCTTCTCCGTAGACATCGCCGCCAAGCGCAGGTAACGCGGCCCCCCGGGCCCTATTCGCCAAAGAACGCCCTGAACGCCTCCACCGCGTACTTCGTGTCCTTCACCCCGGCGGTCTCCACCGCGGAGTGCATGGCAAGCTGGGGCAGGCCGATGTCCACGGTGGACA
>CAMTBF010000255.1 GCA_947068385.1 uncultured Lachnospiraceae bacterium | reverse complement strand
TGTAAGGGTATTCTGCGGAATGCCCTTTTTATGTGCACCCGGAAGAAATTCCTGTCAAAAAGGCCTTGATTTTTGGATAAGATTACATTATCATAAAAAAAGGGCATGCAGATGTAAAAAATTTTCGGAACGCATAAGATAATGAAGAAAAGCATCCATACAGAGAGGGAATCCAATGGCGGAGATGGTAAATGTAGCGGTAGACGCGATGGGGGGCGACAATGCGCCCGTTGAGACTGTGAAGGGCGCTGTAGAGGCCATAAATGCCGACAGGCGGGTGAAGGTGTTCCTGGCGGGGCGGGAGCCCGTGCTGAAGGAAGAGCTGAAGAAATATACCTATAACGCGGAGCAGCTGGAGATCGTCCATGCGGAGGAGGTCATAGAGACCGGGGAGCCTCCCGTGATGGCCATCCGCAAGAAGAAGGATTCCTCCATCGTAAGGTGCATGTACCTGGTGAAGGAAGGGAAATGCGACGCGCTGGTCTCCGCGGGGAGCACCGGGGCCGTCCTGGTGGGCGGGCAGGTCATCGTGGGCCGGATCAAGGGCGTGGAGCGTCCGCCCCTTGCGCCCATCATCCCCCATATGAACGGCGTCAGCCTCCTGCTGGACTGCGGGGCAAACGTGGACGCCAGGCCCTCCCAGCTATTGCAGTTCGCCAAGATGGGCAGCATCTACATGGAGAGCGTCATCGGCGTGAAGAATCCCCGGGTGGGCCTGGTGAACATCGGCACCGAGGAGGAGAAGGGCAATGCCCTCACCCGGGAGGCCTATCCCCTGCTGAAGAGCTGTCCGGAGATCAACTTCATCGGCAACGTGGAGGCCAGGGACATCCCGGAGGGCGGCGCGGACGTGCTGGTGTGCGAGGCCTTTGCGGGCAATGTGGTGCTGAAGATGCTGGAGGGCGTCAGCGGGGCCTTGATCGCGAAGATCAAAGCCGGCATGATGGTGAACCTGCGCAGCAAGATCGGGGCGCTGCTGGTGAAGCCGGCTCTGAAGCAGACCCTGAAGGACTTCAATACGGAGGCCTACGGCGGCGCGCCGCTGCTGGGCCTGAACGGCCTGGTGGTGAAGACCCACGGCAACAGCAAGGCCATCGAGATCAAGAATTCTATTCTGCAATGCATTGCATTCAAGGAACAGAAAATAAATCAGAAAATCAAGGAACAGATGATCCTTGAGGACTAAGGAAAGGAGGAAACCCAATGGAATTCGAGAAGCTGAAAAAGGTGATCGCGGATGTGCTGAACGTGGATCCCGATGAGATCGGCATGGACTCCACCTTTGTGGACGACCTGGGCGCCGATTCCCTGGATGTGTTCCAGATCGTCATGGGCATCGAGGAGGAATTCGACATCGAGATTCCCGCGGAGGAGGCAGAGAAGATTCATACCGTAAGGGAAGCAGTGGATTTGATCAAAGGCATGCAGGGCTGATGCAGACCCTGCTATATGGACTTTACAAGAGCAGTCCGTTACGTGGCTGCTCATTTGCTTGTATGTTCCGGATTTTTTGCCCCGGAAAAGAGGATGAGACATGTTGGAAGATTACACAAAAGGATATACCATGGAGGTGCTGGAGAATCGGATCGGATACCGGTTCCGGGACAGGAGCCTGCTGCGGCAGGCCATGACCCACAGCTCCTTCACCAATGAGCAGAAGATCCGCAGGGCCCAGAACTATGAGCGGCTGGAGTTCCTGGGGGACGCGGTGCTGGAGCTGGTCACAAGCGAATTCCTGTTCCGGGAGAACCCGAAGATGAGCGAAGGGGAATTGACGAAAAAACGTGCATCTATGGTCTGCGAACCATCCCTCGCCTTCTGCGCCAGAGACCTGGAGCTGGGCAGGTTCATGCTGCTGGGGAAGGGGGAGGAGATTACCGGCGGGAGAGGCCGCGACAGCATAGTCTCCGATGCCATGGAGGCCGTGATCGGGGCCATCTTCCTGGACGGGGGGATGGAGCGGGCAAAAGAATTCATCGACCGCTTCGTGCTCTCTGACCTGGAGGACAAGCAGCTCTTCTACGACAGCAAGAGCAATCTCCAGGAGGCAATCCAGGGGAAGCTGAAGAAGGAGTTCAACTATGAGCTGCTGGAGGAGAGCGGGCCGGAGCACGACAAATTGTTCCGTGTGTCCGTGAACATGGAGGGCAAGAGCCTGGGCACAGGGGAAGGAAAGACGAAAAAGGCGGCGGAGCAGCAGGCTGCGTACAGGGCGCTGCTGCTTTTGAGGGATAGAGGATGTATTTAAAGAACATAGAGGTGCAGGGCTTTAAGTCCTTTGCGAACAAAATCAATTTCCAGTTCCACAACGGAATCACGGGAATCGTAGGGCCCAACGGCAGCGGAAAGAGCAATGTGGCCGACGCGGTGCGCTGGGTCCTGGGAGAGCAGCGGGTGAAGCAGTTGCGCGGCGCCAGCATGCAGGATGTCATTTTCTCGGGCACAGAGAACAGGAAGCCGTTAAGCTACGCCTATGTGGCCATCACCCTGGACAATACGGACCATCAGCTGGCCACCAGCTTCGACGAGGTGACGGTGGCCAGGCGCATCTACCGTTCCGGAGAAAGTGAATATCTGATCAACGGCAGCCCCTGCAGGCTGAAGGACGTGAACGAGCTGTTCTACGACACCGGCATCGGCAAGGAGGGCTACTCCATCATCGGCCAGGGCCAGATCGACAAAATCCTGAGCGGCAAGCCGGAGGAGCGCAGGGAGCTCTTCGACGAGGCAGCGGGAATCGTGAAGTTCAAGCGCAGGAAGGCCGCGGCCCAGGTGAAGCTTGAGAACGAGAAGCAGAACCTCATCCGGGTCAACGACATCCTGTCGGAGCTGGAGAAGCAGCTGGGCCCCCTGGAGCGCCAGTCCGAGACGGCCAGGCTCTACCTGCGCAAGAGGGAGGAGCTGAAGCGCTTCGACGTGAACGTGTTCCTGCTGGAGAACGCCCGCCTGCGGGAGCAGCTCGGGGACGTGGAGGAGAAGCGCTCCCTGGCCGCCAAGGACCTGGCCGAGACCAGCCAGGCTTACGACGGCATCCGGGAGGAATACGAGCGGATCGCGGAAGTCCTGGAGAAGCTGGAGCAGTCCATCGAGGAAGCCCGCAGCACCGTGACGGACGCCGGCCTTACCAGAGGGAAGCTGGAGGGCGAGATGAACGTGCTGAAGGAGCAGATCAATTCCGCCAGGGGCAGCGAAGCCCATCTGAACAACAGGCGCAGCGCCCTGGAAGAGGACATCGCCGCAAGAGGGCAGGACAGGGAGGCGCTGCTTGCCGAAAAGGGAGATACGGACGCAAAGGTGCAGGAGATTACAGCCCTGGCCGATGCGGCCAAGCGTAAGCTGGAGGAGATCCAGTTCAGGATAGAGGAGCTGAACGGCGGCATCGAGGCCGGAAAGAACACCATCATCGGGGAGCTGAACCAGCGCGCCACGATCAAGACCAAATTGGGGCGCTTCGACACCATGATGGAGCAGGTGAAGATCCGCAAGGCCGAGCTGCAGTCCAGGCTCCTGCGGGTGAAGTCCGACGAGGCGGCCAGGGAGGAGACCCTCAAGGGCCTGGAGGCGGAATTCGCCGCCGTCACGGAGCAGATGCGCGTTCTGAACGAGCGGGAAGCGGCCATGGAGCAGGAGCTTTCCGGCTTCCGCCAGGCCCTGACCCAGAAGGACGCGGCACTCCAGGAGGCCAAGAGCGCCTACCACATGGAGAAATCCAGGCTGGAGGCCCTGTCCAACCTGGCGGAGCGCTACGAGGGCTACGGCGGCAGCGTCAAGAAGGTCATGGAGCAGAAGGAGAGGAACGATGGCATCGTAGGCGTGGTGGCGGACATCATCCACGTGGAGAAGAAGTACGAGGTGGCCATAGAGACCGCCCTGGGCGGCAGCATCCAGAACATCGTCACGAAGGACGAGGACACTGCCAAGCGGATGATCTCCTACCTGAAGACCAACCGGCTGGGCCGGGCCACGTTCCTGCCCCTGACCAGCATCCGGAATTACCAGAGGTTCAAGAATACGGAGGCCCTGACCGAACCGGGGGTCATCGGCACGGCGGACACTTTGGTGCGCATAGACGATAAATACCGGGACGTGGCGGGCTCGCTGCTGGGCCGCATTTTGGTGATGGACAATGTGGACAACGCCCTGAAGCTGAACAGGAAGTACAACCAGGGCCTGCGCCTGGTGACCCTGGAGGGGGAGCTGCTGGTGCCCGGCGGCGCCATCAGCGGCGGCGCCTACAAGAACAGCAGCAACCTCCTGGGAAGGCGCAGGGAGATAGAGGAGCTGGAGAAGCGGGTAAAGGAGCTGGCCCGCTCGGTCAGTGAGATAGACAGGGACATCGAGGACACGAAGGCCAGGCGCACCAGGATGCGCGTGGACCTGGAGGCCATCAAGGGCGACATCCAGCGCAAGTCCATCGAGCAGAACACGGCCAGGCTGAACATCGCCCAGGCCAGGGAGCGCATGGAGGAGGAAGTGGAGAGCGCCGCCAGCCTGCAGCTGGAGGAGCAGGAGATCCAGGAGAAGACCCGGGAGATCAGGGCGGAGAAGGAGTCCGTGCAGCAGGAGCTCATCGCCAGCGAGGCCCTGGAAGCGCGGGCGCAGGAGGAGATCGGCCGGTTCCAGCAGGAGCTGGAGGAGAGGCGCAGGGCGGAGACGGAAGCCGCCGCCGCCGTCTCGGAGTGGGACCTGAAGGTGGAGAAGATGCGCCAGTCCCTGGGATTCCAGCAGAGCAACGTAGACCGTATCGACGGGGAGATCCAGAGGGCCCGGGCAGAGCTGGAGGAGGTCCTGGAGGCCCTGCGGGAGAACGGCCAGGCTGTGGAGAGCAAGCAGCGCACCATAGAAGAGATTCAGAAGACGATTACGGCTTCCTATGACGCCCAGAACGAATCCGAAGCCAGGTTGAAGGAGTCCATGGCCCAGCGTGAGGAGCTGTCGGCCAGGCAGAAGAGCTTCTTCGCCAGGCGGGAGGAGCTGTCAGAGCGCCAGTCCGCCCTGGACAAGGAGGTCTACCGCCTGAATGCCCAGAAGGAGCGCATGGAGGAGTCCATGGAGTCCCAGATCAACTACATGTGGGATGAATATGAGATCACCTTGAGCGATGCCGCTTCCCTGCGGGATAATGAGCTGACGGACCTCGGGGCCATGAAGAAGGAGATCTCCTCCCTGCGGGATCAGATCAGGAAGCTGGGGGACGTGAACGTGAACGCCATCGAGGACTACAAGAACCTGATGGAGCGCTATACCTTCATGTCCACCCAGCGGGACGACCTGGTGGAGGCGGAGAAGACCCTGGAGAACATCATCCAGGAGCTGGACGCCGCCATGCGCAAGCAGTTCGCGGAAAAGTTCGCGGAGATCGGCCGGGAGTTCGACAAGGTGTTCAAGGAGCTGTTCGGCGGCGGCAGGGGCACATTGGAGCTGATAGAGGACGAGGACATCCTGGAGGCGGGCATCCGCATCATCGCCCAGCCCCCCGGGAAGAAGCTGCAGAACATGATGCAGCTCTCCGGCGGCGAGAAGGCCCTGACGGCCATCTCCCTGCTGTTCGCCATCCAGAACCTGAAGCCGTCGCCCTTCTGCCTGCTGGACGAGATAGAAGCGGCGCTGGACGACTCTAATGTAGGCAGGTTTGCAAAGTATCTGCATAAATTGACAAAAAATACACAGTTTATCGTCATAACGCACAGAAGAGGAACCATGGAGCAGGTGGACAGACTCTACGGCATCACCATGCAGGAGAAGGGCGTGTCCACTCTGGTCAGCGTGAACCTGATTG
>CAMTBF010000254.1 GCA_947068385.1 uncultured Lachnospiraceae bacterium | reverse complement strand
GCCTCCAGGCTGGCCGCGTTCAGGTCGGGCATCTTCATCTCCGCGATCTCCTGGAGCTTGGCCTTGGAGAGCGTGGCGACCTTTGTCTTGTTGGGCGCTGCGGAGCCTGACTTGATGTTGCAGGCCTTCTTGATCAGCACCGGCGCAGGGGGAGTCTTCGTAATGAAACTGAAAGACCTGTCTGCATACACGGTAATGACTACGGGGATGATGACATCGCCCTTGTCCGCCGTCCTGGCGTTGAACTGCTTGGTGAACTCCACGATGTTCACGCCATGCTGTCCAAGCGCAGGGCCTACGGGCGGAGCCGGCGTAGCCTTACCTGCAGGAATCTGCAATTTAATGTAACCTGTTACCTTCTTTGCCATTTTGGCACCTCCTATATTGTGGTAAGCCGCAATGGGCTGCCAATCCAGCCACGCCTTGCGGCAATCCGGCGCAGCCCCCATAGACCAGGACCGCTCCCACTTTGCCAAGCGTCCCGCGGCGCCCCGCGGCATCAAAGCCCCAGGACGGCCTTAAGGGCCGCCTTTGTATCCAACCGCCCTTGCGGGCGGAAAATACCTCTCTTAAAGCTTGCGCACCTCCGCGAAGCTGATCTCCACAGGGGTCTCCCTGCCGAAGAGCTCTACGTTGATGGTAGCCGTCTGCTTGCCGTAATCAAGCTTCTGCACGATGCCGATGGTATCCTTCCAGATGCCCGCCACCACGGCGATGCTGTCTCCCTCGCCAAAGTCGATGGACACGTTCTCCGTCTTGATGCCCAGGGGCTTCATCTCCGCCTCGGTCAGCGGCACGGGCTTGCTCCCCGGCCCCACGAACCCCGTGACGCCGCGGGTGTTGCGGACCACGTACCAGGTATCGTCGTTCATCTCCATGTTGAGGAGCACGTACCCCGGGAACATCTTCTTCTGGACAGTCCTTCTGGCGCCGTTCTTCATCTCCACCACATCCTGCAGGGGGACCCGCACCTCCAGGATCTGCTCCGCAAGGTGCTTGTTGTTCTCAATGGTCTTCTCAATGTTGGCTTTGACTTTGTTTTCATATCCTGAGTAGGTATGGACTACATACCATTTTGCCTCTGCCATGCAATCACCCTCGCCCTAAATTGATGTAATGAAGTTCACGCCGGTCTTCGCCACATAGTCCAGCAGCGCGATGATGACGCCCAGGACCACCGAAATCGCCACCACTGCCACGGACTGCCTCAAGGTGGACTGCCTGTCCGGCCATACGATCTTCTTGAATTCAGCCTTCACCCCTGTGAAAAAGCTGGGGCCGGCCTTCGCTTTCTTTTCCGCGGAATTTCCCATTTTGACCATCCCTTTCCCAAAGCGTTTTATGGATGCGCTTTGCGCGCGGAACACGATCCCTTGCGACCGTCCGCTCTTACTTGGTTTCCTTGTGCAGCGTGTGCTTCCTGCAGAACCTGCAGTACTTCTTGATCTCCATTCTCTCGGGATGGTTCTTCTTCTCCTTGGTAGTATTGTAGTTACGCTGCTTGCACTCGGTGCAGGCCAATGTGATTTTTGTACGCATTTCGCTACCTCCACATGTTCTTTAGACTCGCCATCTTATTTTGCTCGGCATAAAAATTTTAAGCATAAAAAAAAGACCTAAAACCTTATCTCGTTTCCCTACTATATCATAGAAATCGGGCCGCGTCAACTGTTTTTTCGCGGTTTGGCCGCGTCATTTGGCGGTTTTTTTGCTGCGCCCACGGCATCTGCCGCGCCTCATGCGGCCCTGTCTCCTGTTTTTCAGGAATTTATGCAGATTTTATCAGGAATGCTGTTAAAAAAATACGGATTCTATCCGATAATAAATTTTAGATGGTAGAATCTTCCTTGGATTCTATTGTCTAAAAAGTGGCAACGGATTGCCATGTAGGATTGCCTGTGAGGAAAGGAGGCCTGACAATGGGACCCGTCTTGAATACAATATATAACAATTATGTCAGCACTTATGCGCCGAAGCCCCTGACCAAGTATGATACCCACAAGAAGAGCGAGCTTCGGAACGTATACAACTCCATTGTCAAATTAAATAAAGACGAACCCTGGTATCTTCCCACTACCAGCAAGGATACGCAGCAGTACGCCGTGGACCTGAAGGAGAACGCCAGAGGGCTGCGCAATACCATCGCCCAGCTCGGGGGGCTGGAAAAGGATGGGCTGTTCCGCAAGAAGAGCGCCTATTCCACCGACGAGGGCGTGGCCACAGCCGCATATGTGGGCTCCGAGGAGTCCAAGGCGGAGGTGCCGGATTTCCAGCTCGAGGTGCATGCCCTAGCCACCACCCAGGAGAACCTGGGGCTGTTCCTGCAGGGCAACGGCCGTGCGGCGCTGTCGCCGGATACCTATTCCTTCGACGTGAACATCAACGACATGAACTACGAGTTCCAGTTCTCGGTGGGGGAGAACGAGACGAACCAGCAGGTTCAGGAGCGCCTGGTTCGCCTGATCAACAATTCCGACATCGGCCTGCGGGCTTCCCTGGCGGAATCGGAAGGGCGCACCTCCCTGCGGCTCACCTCGGAGGCCACGGGGCTGGCCCCGGGCAGGGACTATATATTCGCCGTCAGCGACGACCATACCAGCAAGACCCACGGGGCGGTGGAATACCTGGGGCTGGACTATACCAGCAGGGACGCGTCCAACGCAAGCTTCTCTGTGAACGGGGAAGAGCTCGCCTCCCAGTCCAACCATCTGACCCTGGGACAGCTCTTCGACGTCCGCCTGACCGGGATCAGCCCCGAGGGGCAGCCCACGAAGATCGGCCTGAAGACGGACGTGGAGTCCCTCACCGACAATGTGTTCCATCTGGTGGGCGGTTACAATGACTTCGTCAGAGCCGCGTCCTCCTATGTGGAGACCCAGACCAGGAGCAGGCAGCTGATCAAGGAGATGAAGGGGATCGCCTCCGTGTATGGCAGCTCCCTGGAGACCATGGGCCTGAACCTGGCAGAGGACGGGACGCTGGCCATCGACAGGGACACGCTGCGGCAGACTGCCGCCGAGACCCGGGACATCAACGAGACCTTCGGTTCCCTGAAGAGCTTCTCCAACATGCTCCTGCGCAAGAGCGACCAGGTATCCCTGAACCCCATGGACTACGTGGAGAAGGTCATGGTGGCCTATAAGAACCCGGGGCACAATTATCCCAATCCGTACATCACCAGCTCCTACACGGGCATGATGTTCGACGGGTATTTCTAGGGAACCGGCCGCAAAGTGCCAACAAAGCGCCAAAGAAGGGAGTATCCTCCGCGATACTCCCTTTTCATACCACTTGCCTAGCTTGACTATCTGACTATCTATGCCGACTGCTTATCCTACTTGTTCTTCTTCCCCTTTGCCTTGTACTTGTCAATCTGTACGAAGTCGTCCATCAACTCCAGCACCTTATCCCGGCCCGCCTGGTTCAGCTTCACATAATACTGCATCACCCGGTTCTCCAACAACTGCGCTCCCAGCGACGTATCCCTCTCCAAAGAAGAGAAATCCACCGGGTTCAGGCTCAGCTTGTCGCACATCTTGATGACGGTCCCATAGGCCATGCCTTCAATGCCCCGCTCCAATGCCGTCACCAAGGTGCTGTAGGGAATATTCATCTCCAGTGCAAACTGGCGCACGCTGCGATACTGCCCCAAAATTTCTTTCTTTAAAATTTCTGCTTTTGTCATTTCCTTCCTCCATATCAAGCATCAAATCAAGTGTATAATACTAATATACGATTTTCCGTATGCTTTTTCAAGAGGTATATGCAAAATTAATAAAGAAATTTGCATATTTTAGATTTTCTTAAGAATTGGGAGGTAGGCCGTATATCTGGACAAGCTCCAGGAGGCTGCTGTGGTACAGGTCGTCCGGCGTGACCACGAATCCGCCGTTGCTGTCCAGGTCGTAGCCGAAGCGGCGGTAGGCGTACCAGACCAGGTGGGCGCACTGGGTGCCGGAGAGGGGCGTCGCATCCGCATCCGCTCCGCCGCCTTCGGTAAAGGCCGTAAGGCTGTAGGGCAGGCCGGTCAGGTGCTCTCTGGCATACGCGGCAATCTGCGCCCGCTCCTGCGCGGATACGCCCTTCAGCCGGAGCAGGGCGAAGCCGGGGTATTCCTCCCAGCTCTCCAGGCCGCAAATCCCGGAATCGCAGCCCGGCATGATGGCCTCCAGCGTCAGGCGCTCTTCGGCGTCCACCACGATGGCGGCGTGGCCGCTGCGCCAGCCAAAGACATGGCCGTTGAAGGTGATGAGGATGTCCCCGTCCTGGACCGTGGGGAGAAAGTCAACCTCATAGACTAATGAGCGAAAATTCGTCAATCTCTCGCTGCGGGTGAACAGATTGCTGTGGCTGCACTCCACCTCTGCGTCAGCGAAAAGCCTCTGCTGCAGCCCCAGGAGTTCCTGCTGCCGGCCGGATGCGTAGAGCTGGTCCACGCCGGGCCTGGCCAGGCCTGTCTGGCGGAAGATGAGGGCATAGTCGGCTTCGTTCAGTGCCTCCTTTTGGAGGATGGGCAGCAAGTCCTCCTGCCCGCATTCCGGCGCGTAGTGCGCAAAGGCCTCCGCCCGGGCGGTCCAGAGCGCAAGGGCGGCGGAGAGGGCGGCCAGGGTGCATAGGGTGCTCAGCAGGAGGCGGGGTATGCGGTTGGCTGGGGGTGTTCGGGTTTTCATCGGCAGACCTCTGTAGGGTTGGTGTCCTATTAGGGTCTGCGGAGATGGGGGAGATCATGCATTGCCCGGGGCGCGATTTTTTCTGTCTGGGCGATGCCCTGTCTGTGGCTATGCCCAATCCGGGATACTTATCTGCTTCTGGTTCAATATGTCAGGTCTACATCAGTGCCTACAAAGTTCCCATCTCCATTCTTCTCCAGAACCTTCCAAATCCCGAGCAGCACGTCCACATATTCTTCTTCGAGATATCTGTCCGCATAATACGATTTCCGGGCAGATAGGGCAACCTCCCATGCAGCTTTCCCTTTTGCCGCACTCAGGGCACGCGTCTGCCATGATTTTGCGGAATTCGCTAAAGCGTTCGCTGTTCCACGCCTCCTCAATCGTATATCTGCGCAAATCCACTGCCCAGTGCATCTGCTGATTGTCAAAGCTGCAGGGAAGCATCTGCATATCCGGCGTGATGTAGGCTGACCACCGGCCGCCCTCGCATGTATCAATGCTTGCTGGGTCTGTGGCCTTTGAGTACCGGAGCAGGCCGGGTACCGTACATGAGTCGAATCCTATTTTAAAGGGATACCCTCCTCTGTCAATCAACGCAAAGAATTCTTCCAGATGTTCTGTCCTTTCCGTTATGATGTATTCCTTTGTCCCCAGCCCCACGGGCTTATACAGCAGAAAGACCACCGCATTGATGCCTTTGGGAAATCCGTCCTCTTTCAAAAGCTGGACCGCTTCCTTCAATGTCCTCGTGTCCAGCACATAATGGACATTCGTCCTGACACCGGCCTGAAGCAGGATGTCTATCGCCCTGTCCGTATAACGGCTCCGATACCAGCTTACCGCAACTGCCCCACAGTATCTGCGGCACAGCTCTGCTATACCGGATATCATTCCCAGTCCAGAAGTCGTAAAATTAGGCACAATCCCATGGCGGCGGCTATACGCCAGCATTTCCGCAAAATCCGGATGCTGGTCAGGGTCTCCTCTGCCGCCCAGGGCAAACTGATAAGTCCTCCCCTGGCATTCCTCCACAATCCGCCTGAAATCATCCAGGGACATATGGTTCTGGCGGATTTGCGGCCCGTTCTGATAGCAGTCGATTCCTGC
>CAMTBF010000253.1 GCA_947068385.1 uncultured Lachnospiraceae bacterium | reverse complement strand
CATGGATTGGCAGCTGCATGGATATGGCCGATGCGAACCGGATTATACAGGAGCTGAAAGGACAGAATCCAGATACGGAAATAACAGTGGCATCAGGACGCCGAGTCTTTTGGAACAGTCATCACATATCGGAATCGGAGAAGCTATACAAAGCCGTCTTCTGTGATTATGAGAAGCCCCTATCCTGCCCGGTCAATAAAATCGTGGCGGAACTTCCCGATAGCCGCGCGGCGGTAGAAATTGCAGATAGAAATCATTGCCGCCTACAAGGCTATCGGGGAGAGGACTGGTACGCTTTCCTGCCGGAAAAATCGGGCAAGATACAGGCAATCGTGGAGTTGGCAAAGCGGTTGGATATCCCTTTAGACGATATTGTATCTTTTGGCGATGATGTAAATGATATGGAAATGCTTCGGATCTGCGGTATGGGAGTCGCTGTCTCCAATGCGGTTGCGGATGTAAAGGCCGCTGCGGATTGTGTCGCATGGTCCAATGATGAGGACGGTGTGGCCCATTGGATTGAGAAAAATATACTTGCCGCAGGGACCTGAATGCTGAAATCAATAAAATCTTACTGGCATTGGATAGCGAAAAGGAAGAGCGAAATGATGGACGAAAAAGGAAAGAAATCGGAAAATACAGCAACAATACGGCTGGCAACAGAGCAGGACTATGACGCGGTGGAACGCATCATGAAACAGGTACACAGGATGCATGTGGGCTGGAGGCCGGACATCTATGTCGATATGGACCCCATACTGCCCTACGACAGATACCAGGCCCATCTGGCCGAGCAGCAGATTTTTGTGGCAGACCTGAAGGGAGAAGTGGTGGGACTGCTGATTTACCTTGTCCGCCAAATCTGCGGCGGCCCGGTAAAGGAGCGGGAGGTGCTGTTCGTGGACTCCATGGCGGTGGAGGAGAAGTATCGGGGCCGTGGCATCGGCCATAAACTCTTCGATACCCTGCTGGAGCTGTGCCGGGAGCGGAAGTATGATGGCCTGGAGCTGCAGGTCAATGCCAGGAATGCGGCAGCCAGGGCCATGTATGAGAAATACGGGTTTACGGAAAAATCCGTCAATATGGAGTTTTTGGGGCTTTGAAGATACGGGGGAACCCTGGAATTCATTGCCGCCAGACATCAAAAGCTGCCCTTGCCCGGCAGCTTTTGTGGTTTTAATGATTAACCGTGGGTTAAGAGAGCCTTTCCTGGGAATATCTGTACACAGCAGGGAAACACCAATATAATAAAAGCCAATACCGAAACGGAGCAGAGAGGAAACCAAATGAACATCTACATTGGAGAAAACATCAGGAGGCTGCGCCTGGAAAAGCGCATTACCCAGGAGCAGCTCTCCGAGGCCATGGGCGTCTCCTGTGCCGCAGTGAGCAAGTGGGAGCGGAGCGACACGCTGCCGGATATCTCGTTATTGCCTTTGCTGGCCCATTATTTCAGCGTGTCCATCGATGAGCTCATGGGCTATGACGCCGCCCGGATTGAGGAGGAGATCCAGTGCTTCATGGAGGAGCACGGCAGGCTTTTCCGGGCGGGAGACAGGCAGGCGTATACCCGGCTGTCCGAGGAGGCCTACAGAAGATACCCCAATGACTACAGAGTCATGAACTACTATATGTGGGATAAGGCAGGGGACTATGTGGACAATGACCCCATGGTGCTCCTGGAGAACAGGAAAGAGCTGCTGTCCCTGTGCCGGAGGACGCTGGAGGGCTGCACCAATGCGTTCCTGCGCATGGACGCCATCAACATGCAGGGCAAGCTGCTACATGCCCAGGGAAGGACCGATGAGGCCGTGGCGCTGTACAAGAAAGAAATCCCCAACTGGTATCTGACCTGCGGCCAGAAGACGGAACAGCTTTTTGCCAAGGGCACAACAGAGCATGCCAGACAGTTGCGGTTCAACATGCTGGAGCTGGGCGCCTTTACCGTGAACAAAAAGTGCAGCGAAATCTGGTTCTGCCAGGGGCTCTCCACGAAAGAGAAGGCCCAGGCGGCCCTAGCTGTCTGCGCCGGGCTGGAGGCTCTGGGGGGAATCCCGTGCTGCCCTGAGACAGACTACTATCTCAGCGGCTTTGCCGCAGCCATGGCCAGGAGGCTCCGGGAAACAGGGGAAGAGGACGAAACGGCAGAAAAGCTTGACAGAATCGGCCAGGACGCCAGAAAGCGCTTTCTGGAATACAGCGAGACAGACCCGGTGGCAAAGGAAGTCCTGTCCTACGACTTCCTGGATTTCCTCTGATATGAGACAGAAAGAATGTGAGGCCATTCAAGCTGAGTTGAAGGAATTCGGAAGGCATGCAGGATTCGGACATGCTGCTGACTCTGCCCATGAGGCAGGAAAGGAGGAGAAATGGGAACGACACAGAGCAAAAGGCTGTTTCAAAGAAAGGTGGCGCAGATAGCCGCCATGTCGTTCTTCCTGTCCATGCTGCTCCAGGCAGCGTCCCTGATTCCGGTGATGCTGATGCCGCCGGTGATCGACGCCTACATCCCCGCCGGGGAGACCGGGAAGGTGGTCCTTGGCATCCTGGTTTTCTGCGGCATTCCCGTGCTGGTGACCTTTGGCTACAACTGGTATCAGTACTACCTGATGCTCCAAAGCCGCAGGCTCATCGCCCGCATGAACCTGGAATGCTTCGACAAGCTGATCCATCAGCCCATGGCGTTCTTTGACGGGAACCATTCCGCAGAGCTGGCCCAGAAGGCCTCCGCCGACATCGTGTCCTATATCGCGGTGTGGACGATTGACCTGCCCAAGCTTCTGGCCAATGGGGCATGCGGCATCCTGATTTTCCTGCTGCTGTGGAGGATCCATAGCTTCCTGGCCCTGTTCCAGGTGCTGTACATCCCGGTGAGCTTAGGGCTGATGAAACTGGTGGGGGACAGGCTCCAGTCCCTGATCGCCAGGGTGGTGGATTTCAATGCCAGGTATCAGAAGCAGATGCAGGAGGCTTTCCGCTCCATACGCCTGGTGAAGGCACAGGTGCTGGAGGAGCAGGAAAGCAGGAGGGTGGAGGAGATCCAGGGCAGCGTGTTGAAGCTCTGGGGCAAGGTGGCGTTCTATGACAATTTCGTAGGAGGCATATCCCATACCCTGATGCCGGGATTCTTCTATGGGGCCACATTCATCCTGGCGGCTCTGCTGGCCGCTGCCCGGGCCATTTCCATCGGCTACATGACCGCGGCGGTGGGCTACGGCGTCAGGATACACGCTGTTTTTACCGATCTGATTTCCATCTATAACGGATACAGGAAAGCCAGGGGACAGGTCAGCGCCGTGCAGGGCTACCTGGAGCTGGAGGACGAGCGGGACAGCCCGGGAAAAGACAGTTGGAGCTTTGAAGAGGAGATTGTCTTCGAAGACGTGACTTTCCGGTATCCCCGCACGGAGAAGGACATCCTGAACCATAAGAACCTGCGGATAAAGCAGGGGGACTGGGTAGGGATAAGGGGCGAGAGCGGCGTGGGAAAGAGCACCGTCCTGGAGCTGCTGCTGCGGTTCTACCAGGTGGACGGGGGCACGATCCGGGTGGACGGAAAGCCCCTGGAAGAAATCGATCTGTATGACCTGCGCAGAGCCATCTCCTATGTGCCCCAGGAGCCTGTGCTGCGGCAGGGGACCATTCGGGACAATCTGCTGCTGGCAAGGCCGGACGCCACAGAGGAGAAGCTGCAGGACGCGGCGGAGAAGACAGGGATCCTGGCGCAGATAGAGGGCGGCCTTGACCGGGAAATCGGGGAGCAGGGCATGGCGCTGTCCGGCGGGGAGCGGCAGAGGATCGCCATGGCCAGATGCCTTTTGGAAGAAAGGAAAGTGATCCTCCTGGACGAAGCCACCAGTCAGCTGGACGGAGCTGCCCAGGAGGCCATGGCAATGCTTTTGCGCCAGGAGCAGAAGAGCCGAGGGGCCACTGTGCTCAGCGTGGCCCACAGGCTGGAGTTCAACCGGTTCGCGGATGCCACGATTCTGTTGGATGACGGGGGTTCCCGATAGGTGGAGGCTGCCTATTGTGGGCCTCATCCTCGCACTCCACCCCGGCCAGATACAGCCCTTTGCTGAACCCCTCCTCCCAGGGCCGAAAAGTGCGGGAGAAGTCGGACATGGCGCCCCAGATGCCGGCCATACCTCCGTTATGTATCCCGCTCCTCTGTGCAGAAACCGGCTGCTGCAGCCGTCCTGTCATATGCCTGGAATGCCTTTGCCCAGAATCTCCTCCATGGATGCCGCATCGAAAGCCTGCAATGCCCTGTGGTCCGTCAGGGCTTTCACGATGCGCCATCCGTCTTTGCTGTTGACGGCGTTCTGGGGCAGCGGGACGAAGCCCAGATCCAGATAGACCTTGCAGGCCAGCCAGGTGGTGGTCTGGGTGGGGATTTTGGCATGGGTGTAGCCCAGCCCCCGCATGATGTCCAGCACATGGACAATCAGAGGCTTCGCCAGGCCCTTTCCCTGATGCTCCCTGCGGACGGCTACCCAGTGGAGCCAGCCGGAGCCGGACCTGTCCCGGCCGGTGATGTCGCAGTAGGCCGTGGCGGTGGCCACCTTTCTGCCCTCCGCGTCCTCCACGAATACCATACGGTTCAGGAGGGACTCCTCCCTGCCGCCGTAATATCTGTTCCAGGCCTCCAGCCCCTGCTCGTAGGTGGAGAATTCCTTTGCGGACTTCTCGATGTCGATCCAGGCGTCCCTGTCCCCAGGCTGATAGAAGACGAAACGGTAGCCGTCCGGAAGGGGATGACAGGGGAGATTGTCCAGATCCTGCTCCAGCAGCAGCTCGTAGTATCTTATCCGGTGGTCATGATTGTCGAATTGCAGGGCCATTTTATCCATTGTGCTGCCTCCTATAGGGTTATCGATTATGCCATCATATCTTTTTTGAGCTTCATCTTCATTTCAAGCAATTTAAGCATCTGTGCAAAAAGCACCACTTTTTTTTCGTGCTCCTCTTTCTCCTCCAGCAATTCCAGCAAGGCAGCAGCCCTCTCCGTATACTGTCTGCAGGGCTGAAAAACCAGACTCCTTGCCGCTGTTATATCGCTGTGGAGCTCATCGATACATTCCTGATACTGTTCTTCCCCTATCTGTATCTCATTGCGGAATCTGTAATAAGGGATACACATATTTTCGCAGGAAAGATAGAGGATACATATTTGGGCCTCTCTTGAATCGAACAAAGGAGTATTGCAGATAGAGTCCCATAATCTTGCATAGAATTTCTCGCTGTCCAACCGTTCGCTCATCAGCGTATCCATGATTGCCCCCCATACCTTGCCATATTTATTGATTAGCTCCTTCGCCGTCCTTATTTCGGCTCCATCCGGCTGGTATCTTTCGCTGCACAGATAGGCATCCATTTCTACAAAAAAGAATTCCAATGCCGTAGGAGTGCATTGCTTTTCCAGCAAGCCATATACTTTCTCGCATATCCTGTATATATTGTTCTCTGAGGCGATGCAATCAATTATTTTATTTTTCAATTCATTGTCATCCATATACGAATTCCCTTTCTGAGGTCATATCTTCAAAGACTTCTTCCTCATAGGCCTCGCCTGCCAACACATATCCGGTGCTGCTATAATCCCATAAGTGCTTTGCTGTCTGTCCAAGCCGATTTCCTGTAACGACTATTGGAACATCCACATTGCTGGCAAACTGCTTGGCCATCAGCCTCTTTGCATAAGGAAACCCTCCGTCTGATTCAATTGTTTTTATAAAGGCTCCTATCATGATCCACGTGTCCGCTGTGGCTGACCGTGGTGGTTTCAGTATAA
>CAMTBF010000252.1 GCA_947068385.1 uncultured Lachnospiraceae bacterium | reverse complement strand
TCTTCCGATCTGTTTATGCCTATCCTGGCCTTGCCGCCATCGGCGAACTCCTGCTTGATATCACATAAACACACTTCATAGCCATCTGTCATGGCGAACGCCTGGGCGATTCCGGCACCCATGGTGCCTGCACCGATAATACCTACTTTCATTTGGGGATTCCTCCTTCATTTATGTTATGATATTGATTCCGGGTTCCTTTGACTAGCAGTTCTTGAACGGCTCCTTCACTTTCTCCTTGTTCTTGTCCAGGAAGAAAGCCATGCCGTATTTCTGATCCTCTGTCTCGAAGCAGGCGCCAAAGAGCTTCTCCTCCAGCACGATAGCCTCGTCCATGTCCATGTCCAGGCCCTCGTTGATGGCCTTCTTGCAGTTGCGCACAGCAATGGGAGCGTTCTTCGCGATACCGGCTGCCATCTTCTCTGCAGCGGGGAGCAGCTCCTCCTGGGTGTAGACCGCGTTCACCAGGCCGATCCGCAGGGCCTCGTCCGCCTTGATGTTGCGGGCGGTGTAGATCATCTGCTTGGCCATGCCGGCCCCTACCAGGCGGGCCAGCCTCTGGGTGCCGCCAAAGCCGGGGGTAATCCCCAGGCCTACCTCGGGCTGTCCGAACACGGCATTGTCGGAGCAGATACGGATGTCGCAGCTCATGGAGATCTCGCAGCCGCCGCCCAGCGCAAAGCCGTTCACTGCGGCAATGACGGGGATGGGCAGAGTCTCCAGCTTGCGGAACACATCGTTGCCCTTCTTGCCGAAAGCTTCGCCCTCGGCCTTGGTCAGGCTGCTCATCTCCCCGATGTCTGCCCCGGCCACGAAGGATTTCTGTCCCGCGCCGGTGACGATCAGGCAGCGCACCGTCTGCAGGTCGATTCCGTCGATGGTCTTGTCCAGCTCCTCCAGCACGGTGGAGTTCAGGGCGTTCAGGGCCTTCTCACGGTTGATGGTGAGGATGGCGTATGTACCCTTCTGCTCATACAATACAAATTCCATGTCGTTTCTCCTTATTCCAGTTCCGCATCCGCCCTCCCAGTACCATGGCATAGCATGCACTGGCCGGACGGATGCTGTTTTCCAGTTTCAGCAAAGGAAGAATGCCTCAAAACCAGAGCCATTCTCCCTTTTCCTTATCCCTATATCAGCTCTTAATCCTCAATCTTTACCACGGTAGCGCAGCCCATGCCGCCGCCGATGCACAGCGTGGCCAGACCTGTCTTCGCGCCCTTGGCCTGCATCTCATGGAGCAGCGTCACCAGGATGCGGCATCCGGAAGCGCCCACGGGATGTCCCAGAGCGATGGCGCCGCCGTTGGGGTTGAGCTGCTTGTCCACGTCGATGCCCAGCTCCTTGCCCACTGCCACGGACTGAGCGGCGAAAGCTTCGTTTGCCTCGATGATATCGAAGTCCTCAATCTTCAGGCCGGTCTTGGCCATTACCTTCTTGGTAGCGGCTACGGGGCCGATGCCCATGACCTCGGGACGCACGCCTGCCAGCGCGCCTGCCACGAAGGTAGCCATAGGCTTCACGCCCAGCTCCTTGGCCTTCTCCTCGCTCATGACAACGATAGCGGCAGCGCCGTCATTGATGCCGGAAGCGTTTCCTGCGGTGACGAAGCCGTCCTTGTTGATGGGGCGGAGCTTTGCCAGGCCTTCCATGGTGGATCCCGCGCGAGGGCCCTCGTCCACCTTGAACTCGATGGTCTCCTTCTTCTTCTTGACCATCACAGGTACAATCTCAGCGTCGAAGGCACCGGACTTCTGGGCCGCCTCGGTCTTCTGCTGGCTCTTTAACGCGAACTCGTCCAGCTCTTCGCGGGTCAGATTCCACTCGCGGCAGATGTTGTCCGCCGTCATGATCATATGGTAATCATTGAAGGCATCCCAGAGGGCATCCTTGATCATGGTGTCCACCAGTGTGCCGTTGTTCATCCTGTAGCCGTAACGGCCCTGGGGGATTGCGTAGGGAGCCATGGACATGTTTTCCATACCACCCGCTACCACCACATCGGCATCTCCTGCCATGATCATCTGAGCGGCCTGGTTCACGCAGTTGAGGCCGGAACCGCATACCACGTTCATGGTGACGGCAGGCACTTCGATGGGCAGTCCTGCCTTGATGGATGCCTGACGGGCCACGTTCTGTCCCTGTGCCGCCTGGATGACGCATCCCATGTACACCTGATCCACGGCCTCGGGCTTCACCCCGGCCCTGTTCAGCGCCTCCTTGATGACGATTGCCCCCAGCTCCACCACAGGTGTGGTGCTCAGCGTGCCGCCCATGGTGCCGATGGCGGTACGGCAGGCACCGGCTAATACTACTTTCTTTGCCATTTGTTTTCCCTCCAATAGTGTTGTTGAATATGATTGTTATTTTTTTATCATAACCACTGTTTTCAGTTTAACATAGACATGGGATATTTGCAATGTCTTTTCCTTAAAATTTGATAAACTACAGACGGATAAATCAACCATTCAATGATTCTTGTCATACAAGGAATTGCTTCGCATCAGTCTGCGTAATGGTTTCTGCATTCTGCTGCCAGCAGCAGGCCATCTTCTATTTTATAGACCAGTCTCCTTGGATTTTGCCACAATGCAGCGGCCTTTTTATGATGCCTTTCATCCAGCGCAGAAACGCCGCATCCCTGCCAAATGCACAAGGATACGGCGCCATTGCGGCATGTGTTATTTTCTTTCGTTCTCCCGTCGAGGCTTCTTGACCGCCACAGCGGCAATCGCTCCGCCAGGCGCTGTCATGATTGCCAGAATCCACCAAGGGATCGCTGATGCGGCATAGCCTCCCGCATCATAGGTCTTCGGGGATTTCAGTTCCTCAACCACGGATGCATTGCTCTGATGTTCCTGGGACACCTGTTCCACGGGCTTCTCTTCAGGCTTCTCATTAGGCTTCTCTTCGGGCTTCTTGTCCGCCTCTTTCCAGGCGACCACAAGCGGAGATGCGCTGTATACATGAATCTTCAGGCCCTCTGCCGTCTTCTCTGGTTTCAGATATTCCACGGTGCCGGGTATCTGGCCATTGCAGCCCATGACTATCAGATGGCCCACGATAAAGTCGAAGCTGTCCCTATCCACCCCTTCCGGATAAGGGATCAGGATATCCACGCCTTCCGCGGGGAATGTATCCTCTGTGGCCTCCACCCACTTCCCGTCCTGGCTGACCAGCACGGAAATGTCCACCACCTGGCTGTTCCCCTCCGGGATTCCGGACAGGATATCATTTGCCGCCTTGTCCATGATGATCAGCTTCTTCAGGTAATCCACCAGTTCCGACACAGAATCGCAGCCTGTGGCGGCTTTCACCTCAGCCGTCATCACGGATTCAGGAACTACGCTGCTGACCTCCCCCTTGGCCGTTTCAGAGGGATCCGGGTCAGGCGTCATGGTTCCTTCCGCCACAAAGGAATGGCCATATTTCAGGGCATATGCCTCGGCGGCAGATCCTTTCGGCGCATGAATCGTAATCTCCGCGTTGGTGCAGGATTCTCTTGCGAAGCCGCTGCCTTCTATGCCTTCATAATCGAATTCTGAAATTGTTTTCAGATTTCCTGTCATATAGATATCCCTGCTGAATCCCTCGCAGCCCCGGAAAGCGTTCGCAAATATCCATGTCACGCTGGACGGAAGCCGCAGGTCTCCCGTAAAGCCGCTGCAGCCTTTGAATGCACCCGCATATATGCCTGTCACGTGTTCCGGAATCACCAGACTGCCCGTAAAGCCGCTGCAGCCTTCAAACGTACCCGCGAATATTTCCGTCACACCCTCCGGCAGTTTCAAAGCACCCGTGAACCCACTGCAGCCAGAAAATGCTTTCCCCCCTATTTCTGTCACGCTCTCCGGCAGCGTCAGCTCTCCTGACAAGCCACTGCAACCGGAAAATGCAGAAAGCTCTATTTTTGTCAAACCCTCCGGCAGAATCAGTTTGCCGTCCAGGCCCGTGCAGCCCTCAAATGCCTGCGAGCCAATCTCTTTCACACTTCCAGGCAGCACCAAATCGCCCTTAATCCATGTGCAATTGCGAAAAGCACCTGGGCCTATCCTAATGACAGGCTTTCCATCCATCTCTTCCGGGATGACCAACTGCCCCTCTACAGAGCCATTATATCCGATAATTGTAAGGCCATCCGTGTCCACCGTATATTTCAGTTCATAAGAGGCCCCTTCAAAAGGTGCCTGACTTCCAAATGTGAGCTCATAGTAATCCGAGAACTCCCCCGTGCCATCTGCCATCTGCTCTGGGTCGGGACTTATGGCCCTAATCTGAACGCGCCATTTCCCCTGGCCATATCTGCTCATCGTCCCAAAATAATCCTCCTCAATTATGGACGAAGCGGTGCTATAACAAGTCCGAGTCGTACTCTGATATAGCCTTTCTGTATCCCCAACCAGAACATACCCCTTAAGTACATATTCCTGCACACCCTCTACACTCTGGAAACAGAACAGACCCGGCTTAGAATCGCTCCAATAGCCCTTTGGAGCGTTCACAGACTGACCAGGACGCTCATAGACCCACTCTGGGCTCTCCGCCCATCCGCTGTCCTCAGCCGTCTCTCCTTTCAGGAATTTCACCCGAAATTGGTAGGTTCCGCTCTCAGCAATATGGCGGAGGGCTTCTTTTTTCATGTAGTCGTTGCTGCCGCTTTGGCTAGTCTGGTTGAAAATCACCTCCCCATCCCGCAATAGCTCCAGAACAGTCGCATAATTCGTAGGGCCGTCCCAGTTAGGCACTCCCTTTTCCCACCTAAGCCCTGTGGGCCTCCAATCTTCCTCTTCCGTGTTTTCCGCTGCCGAGTCTTCTGCTGCTACGTCTGTTGCCGCTTTGGTTTCCGATTCCGGCATGTACTGGGTTACGCCGGAGTCCTCCTTGGTTCCGGCTCCAGCCTCCGCGCTTTCCGGTGCGCCGCTCTCCGCACTGCCGGATTCGGCCTCACTGTTCGCAGCGTCCTGTTCCGTACCTTCCTCTGCGGACTGGTCCGGGGCAGTGCTTTCCTCTTCCGCTTCGCCGCTTCCCTTCTCGTCCTTTGCAGCGTCCTGTTCCGTACCTTCCTCCGCTGGCTGGTCCGAGGCAGTGCTTTCCTCTTCCGCTTCGCCGCTTCCCTTCTCGTCCTTTGCAGCGTCCTGTTCCGCACCTTCCTCCGCCGGCTGGTCCGGGGCAGTTCCTTCCTCTTCCGCTTCGCCGCTTCCCTTCTCGTCCTTTGCAGCGTCCTGTTCCGTACCTTCCTCTGCGGGCTGGTCCGAGGCAGTGCTTTCCTCTTCCGCTTCGCCGCTTCCCTTCTCATCTTCAGCAGCCGCATCTGGCGATACCTCGGCTCCCAAATCCGCAGCGCCCTCCTCTGCATCCGCCGCTCCGGATTTGCCGCTATCCTGCGCCTCCTCCCCTTTTCCTTCCTCCGTCAGCTCCGTGGCTATCGCGCCGCTGTCGGAAGCGCCCGCCGCCAGAGCCGCCTGCCCCGACACTGGCCCTAATGCCATCACCATGGCGAGGACCAGCGCCATCACCGTCTTTTTCCTCATTCCCTTTTCCTCCGTTCCTTTTTTCGGGGTGTATACTCCGTTCCTTTCTATTTTACCCCCCCAGCAAAAAAGTCAAGAGCCAAATCAGAAGATTTTGGGCTGTTTCACGAAGAATTCCTCAGAAAGAAATTAGTCATTGATTACCTTCTCCAGATGCTCCTGGTTCCCCTTACTGTAAAAAGAATCCATCCAAAAAATATGGTACTTTACACAGGAACGGTTCTGTCGCCTCCTTCAAACGCACCAAAGAATACCAGCTTTCCTTCCTGCCATATCTTAC
>CAMTBF010000251.1 GCA_947068385.1 uncultured Lachnospiraceae bacterium | reverse complement strand
AGGAGCTGAAGGACATCCTGGAGAGGGCCGGGTTCGGGGAGAGCCGGTTTTATTCTTATGTAAAACCGAGAGCAGGGGAACAGGGCGTCTCCTTTCTCTACGATGTGCGCATCGAGAATCTTCCTGTGGAACAAAGAAAGACAGTCATTGAGGAAATGAAGGCGATGCATATGCCGATCTGGCTTAACCTGTGTTCCTCTGACGAGACGTTCTTTCTGTTCTCAGGCGCGAAAAGGGCACATGGCCAGACAGAAATTCAGGATAATGAGGAGGTCTACATGGCCATCCTCCCTGAAGAAAAAAGAGGCTGCCCTGAAAATGCCCACGAAATCATCAAAGTGCGCTCCGCCGAAGAATTCGCGCAGTGGGCAGGGGTGGCCAATGACATCCTGGCCGGCGGCAGGCCGGATATGCATCCTGCCAATCATTTTGCCCTATGCGAAAAAGGGCTAATGGAATGCTATATCCTATACCATGACGGCATCCCGGTTTCCGTAGCGGCCATTGTGGACAATAAGGGAGTGGCATCCCTGGAGTTCGTTGCCACAATTCCGGAAATGCGCAGAAAAGGATTTGCAGGAGCCGTATGCGGGAGAGCGGTAGGGGATGCTTTCTCCGATGGCGCATCCATCATTACGGTTCGCGCCGTTGATGCGGCAGTGGCAAAGGTGTACCAATCTATTGGGTTCAGGGCTTACAATGCCGCGATTTGATTTCCGCTGAGCCTTGCTCTAGAATGTGTTGTCCATATCATGGGTCATACGCTTTTTCGCTTCACTAGGGCGGTAGAAATCTCCAGCTTCAGAGGGGCTTCCTGTCCCTCCTCGATGATCTGGGCCAGACGGCGGATGGCTGCCTGGCCCATGTACTGCTTGGGCACATGGACCGTGGTCAGGGCGGGTTCCATGCAGGCGGCGTCAGGCATGTCGTCAAACCCCACCACGGCAATGTCCTGGGGGATGGAAAAGCCCCGCTCTTTCATGGCTTTCATGGCCCCGCAGGCAATCAGGTCATTGTCTGCGAAATAGCAGGAGGCAGGCTCCTCCCCGGCCCGCAGGATCTCCAGCATGTCCGCGTAGGCGCCCTCCAGGGAGGGGGACAGGAGATGGACCTTGGACTTGGCGGTGGACATGCCGTGGGAGCGCACCGCCTTGTAGAACCCGTCCGCCCGCTCCTGGAAATTGTTGATGGCGTAGGAGGAGCGCAGATACCCGGGCTGGCTCTTGCGGTGGAAAATCAGGTAGTCCGTGGCTAGGTAGGCCCCCTGTATGTTGTTGATCAGCACATAGTCTGCCGCCAGGGTCTCAAAATAAGTATCCAGCACCACCAAAGGCACATCCAGCTTCAGAAAGGGGGCAAGGTCGTTCTCCCGCATTTCCGTTCCCAGCAGCAGGATGCCCCTGCAGTCGAAATGAATCATCTGCTTCAGTCGAAGCGCCATATCTTCCTCTTCATCCAGATAGAACATATTCAGATAATAATGCTGCTTCTTGCAGCCAGTGTCGATGCCCTGGAACAATTGGGAGAAAAAGGGGGTGTCCGCCACCACGGCTCCGTGCTTCCGATAAATGATGAAATAGAGGGTGCCCCTGATGTCCGCGGCGGGGGAGCCCTCTTCTTTCAGGCGGCTGAAATCGTAGCCCTGCCTGGCCGCCTCTTCCAGGACGCGCTTCCTTGTGGCCGTGCTGACCCCGGGCTTGCCCCGCAGGGCCATGGACACGGCTGCCTCTGACAGATGCAGTTGTCTGGATAATTCTTTTGCGGTAATCGCCATAGCATCCTCCTGTCTTCTCATGAGGGACATGCCTTTTCAGGACATGCCGGAGAATTCTCTGCATTGGCCCATTGCCTGAAAAGGGATTTCTGTCTGCATTGTAAATGATTTAGCCAATTAAGTCAAGAATGACTAAATAGTTACTTAATTTTTTATTGAAATTAAGTTATAAAAACGGAATAATGAAGAGACAGGACAAAGCAATCAGGCCGACAGGCAAAAGGAAATCCCGGCAGGGTAGTCCCTCAGGCCTTTCGGCTTCTGGTCTGCCATGGAGCAGGACTGCGGGGAGAGGATCCTGGGCTGCGGGCGGACGGGGGCCCTGCCGGGAACCCCTATCTGATGCAGTTCCAGAGCGACATAGCGGAGGTGACGGCGGGGGCCGCGGATTGGAAGGAACGGTATGGCCGATGGAAAGAGGCTGTGGGGCTTGTGCTGTAGCCGGATCTGCTGTATCATGACATTAGGGAAAAGGCTGAAAAAAGAGCGGCAACGCGATGGATGAAACAGGATGGAAAAATAGGGTGGAATTAAATGGAATAGGATGAAATAAGGGGATTGACGGGATAAAGAGGAAAGGAAGGAAGCGCGGAATGAGACAATATGAAATGTTCGAGCTTACGTTTGACGGCCCGGAGCCGGAGGTCTCCAGGGCAGTGGTGGACTGCGGAGCGGAATTTACCCTTGCCGGGGAGACGAAAAGGGTAAGCGGATTTTATGCGGGAGACGGACAGTACAAGGTCCGTTTCTACCCCTCCGGCACTGGAACCTGCCGTTGGAAGGCATGGGGCGTAATCAGCGGAGAGGGCGAGGAGCTCTGTGAGCCCGCGGAATGCAGGGAGGCGGCAGACGCAGCGTCCGGCGGGCCGGACGGGAACCCTCACGGCATAGTGCACCCGGCAGGGAGGCACTTCAAATTTGAGGACGGCACCTGGTATCGGCCTTTTGGCACCACCGTTTATGCCATGGTGCATCAGGAAAAGGCTCTCGTTGACACCACCATGGAGACGCTGCGCAAGTCGCCGTTCAATAAAGTGCGGTTCTGCGTATTCCCCAAGCATTACGACTTCAACCACAACGCCCCGGAATATTATCCTTTCGAGAAGGCAGAGGGAAAATGGGATGTGCACAGGCCGGTGGCCGCCTACTGGGAGGCCCTGGAGGGCAGAATCCGGGAGCTGGACGCCTGTGGAATCCAGGGGGACCTGATCCTGTTCCATCCTTACGACAGATGGGGCTTCTCGAAATTCTCCAAGGAGGACAGCCTGGTCTATCTGGACTATCTGCTGCGCAGGCTCTCGGCCATGCCCAACCTCTGGTGGTCCCTGGCCAATGAGTATGACCTGATGCCCAACTATACCTGGGAGGACTGGGCGGATTTCGCCAGGTTCGTGGCGGAGCATGACCCCTACGGCCACTGCCTGAGCAACCACAACTGCATGGCCTACTGGGATTTCAACCAGAAGGAGATTACCCACTGCTGCATCCAGGACGTGAATGTGAACGAGGTGCCGGAGCTGTGGGAACAGTACGATAAACCTGTAGTATTTGACGAATGCCGCTATGAGGGCAATATCATCCATCCCTGGGGCAACCTTTCCGGAAAAGAGCTGTCGCGGCGGTTCTGGACAGCGGTGTGCTGCGGCGGCTACTGCACCCATGGGGAGACTTTCTACAGCCAGGACGAGGTGCTCTGGTGGGCAAAAGGCGGCGTGCTGAAGGGGGAGAGCCCGGCCAGGATCGCATTCTTAAGAGGAATCGTGGAGGAGCTGCCCGGGCCTCTGGATTTCCAGGGGGAGGGGATCGGCTTCCTGACGGCGACGCAGCTGACGGACATGAAAGAGAACGGAGCACCCCAGGAGGTCAGGAATAACTTTTTTGCCATGGCCATGCTGAACCTGCCCAAAGAAAGGATACGGCCTTTCGTGGCAAAGGAGCGGACAGCCTTGGGACACTGCGGGCAGCAGGCCTATCTGAAGTTCCTGGAGAGGCAGTGTGCGACCCTGACGGAACTGCGGCTCCCGGAGGAGGGGAGCTACCGCGTGGAAGTCATCGACACCTGGGAGATGACCCGGAAGGTGGTCATGGAGAATGTAAACGGCACCATAGAGGTGGAGCTGCCCGGCAAGGAGGACATGGCGGTGCTGGCCGTGCGGACAGATTGACGCAAAAATCTATCCATGCTATACTGTTCTACATAAGACGGTAGAGGAGGTGAAGGGAATGCTTTGCCATTTCGAGCCTGACCTAAGCAATGGACTCTGTACAAAGTCTGATGACTGGACGAGGCTTGTACAGAGGTAAGAGGATATCGTCCACATTGGATTTTGTACTTTTTATTCCTGTGAGCAATGGGCCGGGTGCCCTGCAATGAGTGAGAATAGAAGGGAGAAAATTCAATGAGAGAGAAATCATTTCAGAAATATATCGTTTTGTGGCTGAGCCAGAGCGTGTCCGGGCTGGGCAGCTCCATGACCGGGTTCGCGCTTGTCCTGTGGGCATATGGGCAGAGCCGCTCGGCAATGTCCGTGTCGCTGATGTCGTTCTGCAATTACGTGCCCTACGTGGCCTTGAGCCTGTTCGTGGGCAATTTCATAGACAGGCACAGGAAGAAGGCCATCATGCTGGTGGCGGACAGCATCGCCGCAGCAGGTTCCCTGGCAGTGCTTGCGCTTCTGCTGGCCGGGCGCCTTGCGGTGTGGAACATCTACATCATAAACGCCGTGATAGGTATGACCAACGCGTTCCAGCAGCCCGCATCCGCAGTGGCCACCGGGCGGCTGGTGCTGGAGGAGAAAATCTCCAACGTCAGCGGGATGAACTCCTTTTCCACCAACCTGATCGTGGTGTTCAGCCCCATGCTGGCCGCGTTCCTCTTTGCGGCAGGAGGGCTTCCGCTTATCCTGATCATCGATTTGGCCAGCTTCGGGATCGCGTTCTGCGTGCTGCTGTTCTTCATAGCCATTCCGGAGCAGCTTCAGGAGGGGACGCAGGGCTCCCCCTTTGCCGGGATCGGGGAGGGCTTCGCTTTCCTGAAAAAGGAAAGGGGCCTCCTGTACATCATGGCCACCATGGCGCTGATCAATTTCTTTTCCAGGCTGACCTATGAGAACATCCTGTCGCCCATGATTCTGGCCAGGAGCGCCGGCAGCAGCATGGCGCTGGGAACCGTGAACGCCTGCATGGGCATCGGCGGGATCGCCGGGGGAATCATGGTCTCCGTGAAAAAGGAAAGCCGCCGCAAGGCGGTGTCCATCTACGTCTCGGCGGCATTGTCCTTTCTCTTCGGCGACCTGATGATGGCAGCCGGAAGAAGCGTTTTCTGGTGGTCGGCTGCCGCGGTTGCCGCCAGCCTGCCGATTCCTTTCATTATGGCCAACCAGAACACCATTTTGTACCAGAGGATCCCGGCGGCCATGCAGGGTAGGGTGTTCGCGGTGAGGAATGCCATCCAGTACAGCACGATTCCGGCGGGGATCATCCTGGGCGGCTACCTGGCAGATCATGTCTTCGAGCCCTTTATGGCTTCCGGGAACAGCCTGGCCAGGATGCTTGGAGCAATCCTGGGGAACAGCGCCGGAAGCGGCATGGCAGCTATGTTCCTGTGCACCGGGATATGCGGATTTACGGTGAGCATGGCATCCTGCTTCAACCGGGAGGTGCGGAAGTTGGATTAAAGCCCTACCCCTGCCGCTTCACCACAGGGATCCAAACCTCATACTGCGCATTCGCCGGGTCAGGGTTCAGGTAGACCTCCACATCGGGGGCGTTGCCGTACTCGTACCCGGAGGTGGGCAGCCATTCCGTCACGATGCGCCGCTCCAGCTTCTGGATGGACTCGTTGGTGCCCGACCCGGGGAACACGGCCCAGGTGGCTGCCGGCACGGTATACTCCTCCAGGCCATCCGCTGGCTGGGAGGAGCTTACGGCGATGTAATACCGCCAGGGCTCCGTGTCATTGCAGGTGCTGATGCCAAGCACGCCCATGGGCTGCGTATCCATCATGCCCGTCAAACGCTGCAATGTGCCGTTCGCGGCGATTTCTCCCCATTTGGCAGGAATCACCGCGAAGT
>CAMTBF010000250.1 GCA_947068385.1 uncultured Lachnospiraceae bacterium | reverse complement strand
GGCCTACATGACCGTGGAGGACGATTATTTCGCGGACGCGGTGTTCATCGGGGATTCCAGGACCATGGGGCTCTTCGAGTACGGCGGCCTGGAGGACACGGCGGCATTCTATGCCTCCACGGGGCTGACGGTGTACAAGATGTTCGAGGCGGAAATCGTGCCCGGCGAGAACGGGAAGATCAGCGTGGAGGAGGCCCTGCAGCAGAACTCCTTTGCCAAGATCTATCTGTGCATAGGCATCAACGAGATGGGGACGGGCACCGTGGAGTCCTTCCTGGAGGCCTATGAGGCGGCGGTGGCCCATCTGCGGGAGCTGCAGCCGGATGCGGTCATCTATCTCCAGGCCATCATCAAGGTGACCACGGAGCGCTCCGAGCAGGGGGATTATATCAACAACGAGGGCATCATCGCCCGCAACGAGGGGATCGCCCGGCTGGCGGACAACGAGCATGTCTTCTTCCTGGACGTGAACCCGCTGGTCTGCGACGAAAGCGGAGGCATGGTGCCGGAGTACACCTTTGACGGGGTGCACCTGAAGGCGGTGTACATCGATATCTGGAAGGACTTTCTGAAGACCCACGCGGTATCGGTTAGTCCATAGTTTTTATGAATTCTTCTTGACGGATGGGGAAAGAAATATTATGATAATTGTCAGAGGTTGTGGTTTTGCGGCTGCAGCCTCTTACTATGAGGTGAATGAGTCAGGTGGGGGAGAACTGTCTGACGGATACAGGAGGAAGAGTTCATGAGCGAGAAAAAGAAAACGGCTTCCGGGGTAGGCGGCAAGGGAATCGGCGATGCCTGCATCTATGATGCGAAGACCCTGGGAGCGCCCAAGGTACTGGTGCTGGGAGTCCAGCACATGTTTGCCATGTTCGGCGCCACCATACTGGTGCCCATGCTGACGGGCCTTGACGTGTCCACCACATTGCTGTTCGCGGGGCTGGGCACATTGCTGTTCCATTTGCTGACCAAGGGGAAGGTGCCCGCGTTCCTGGGCTCCTCCTTCGCGTTCCTGGGCGGATACGCGGCTATCGCGCCCATGACGGACGCTGCGGGGAACGCGGCGGACAATTCGAGGCTCCTGCCCTACGCCTGCTTCGGCGTGGCCTGCGCGGGGCTGGTGTACCTGCTTCTGTCCCTTCTGATCAAGCTCTTCGGCACCGGGAAGGTGATGCGGTTCTTCCCGCCCATCGTGACGGGGCCTATCATCATCGCCATCGGCCTGACCCTTTCCCAGTCTGCCATCGACAACTGCTCCGCGGACTGGCTGATCGCCATCGTGGCCATCGCTCTGGTGATCGTCTGCAACATCTGGGGCAGGGGCATGGTGAAGATCGTGCCCATCATCATCGGCGTGATCGGCTCCTATGTGCTGGCGGCCGTCATGGGCAGGGTGGACTTTACCGCGGTGAAGGAGGCGGGCTGGATCGGACTGCCCATCCACTGGAACCAGACGGCCTTCTGGGCGCTGTCGGACGGCGACGCGTCCCTGCTGATCACCTCCGTGATCACCATCATGCCCATCGCCCTGGCCACCATCGTGGAGCATATCGGCGATGTCTCCGCCATATCATCTACTGTAGGGAAGAACTTCATCAAGGAGCCGGGGCTCCATAGGACGCTCCTGGGGGACGGCCTGGCCACGATCATGGCCGCGCTCTTCGGGGCGCCGGCCAATACCACATACGGTGAGAATACAGGCGTGCTGGCGCTGACGAAGGTGTACGACCCGCTTGTAGTACGGATGGCGGCGGTGTTCGCGATCCTGTTCTCCTTCTCGCCCAAGTTCGCGGCCATCATCGGCTGCATGCCCACCGCCACCTGCGGCGGCGTGTCGCTGGTGCTGTACGGCATGATCTCGGCTGTGGGCGTGCGGAACATCGTGGAGACCCAGGTGGACTTCTCCAAGACCCGCAATGTGATCATCGCGGCATTGATCCTGGTGCTGTCCATCGGCATCAACTACAGCGCGGCAGGTTCCGTGGGCTTTGCCATCGGCGAGCTGAACATCAGCTTCTCCGGCATCGCCGTGGGCGCGCTGACGGGCATCCTCCTGAACGCGGTGCTCCCCGGGAAGGACTACAAGTTCGATGACGACAAGCCCAGCGACACGGGGGTGGACTTCGCGGTGAGGGGAAGATAGGCCCCAGGCGGAATGAGAAAAGGATATCGTTAAAGCTGCAGCTCAGTCTCCGACTGGGCTGTAACGATATCGGGAGCATGGCGCAGCCGTAAAGGACACGGCGTGGGTCAGCCGATTATGATTGGGCCGTTGGCGAGGACGGCGGAATGGAGGTCAGTATGAAGGTCATAGACATGCATTGCGACACGATTGGCAGGCTGTTTCATCTGAAGGAGGAGGGGAAGCCCCAGTCCCTGCGGCGCAACAGCGGCCACATCGACTTGGAGCGGCTGCGGGAGAGCCGTTACCTGCTGCAGAATTTTGCCATGTTCATCCCCCTGAACAGCTGCGGGGATCCCTGGGAGGCGGTGTGCGCCATGTACCGATACTATCTGGAGGAGCTGGAGCGGAACCGGGACATCCTGGCCCCGGTGCTGCGCTATGAGGACATCGGGCGCAATGAGGCGGCAGGCAAGCTTTCCTCCCTGCTCACCGTGGAGGAGGGCGGCGTGTGCAAGGGGGAGCTGGATAAGCTGGGCGAGCTCTACCGGATGGGCGTCCGGATGATTACCCTTACCTGGAATTTCGACAATGAGATCGGCCATCCCAATTTCGATGGATCCCTGCGGGAGAGGCTGGAGGAGGCCGGGGAGCGGCTGCGGAAATGCGCGCCGGGAACGGAAGAGTGGGAGCAGCAGCGCCTGGCGGTGCAGGCCGCCCGGGACGCCTGCATGCACACGCCCAATGTGACGGGAGGCCTCACCCCCAGGGGCAGGGAGTTCGTGGAGGAGATGGAGCGCCTGGGCATCATCCCCGATGTGTCCCATCTGTCCGACGCGGGCTTCCTGGACGTGCTGGAGGTGACGAGGAAGCCCTTCGTGGCCAGCCACTCCAACGCCCGGGCGGTGTGCCCCAACGTGCGGAACCTGACGGACGATATGATCAGGAAGCTGGCGGACAGGGGAGGCGTCACGGGGCTGAACTTCTGCCCGGACTTCCTGGAGGAGAAGCCGGTGGGACAGGAGAATCCCGGCACCATCGCGGCGGTGGTGCGCCATGCGCAGCATATCGCGAAGGTGGGCGGCATAGAGGTGCTGGGGCTGGGCAGCGATTTCGACGGGATACCTACCCATGCGCAGCTCCCCGGGGCCCAGGGCATGGAGCGGCTCTGGGAGGCCCTCCATGGGGTCGGATTCTCGGAAGGGGAGCTGGACAAGATTTTTTATGGAAATGTGCTGCGGGTGTACCGGGACACGCTGGGGTGAGGAGCTGGGGCGGGCTCCGCGCATCGTCCCTAGATTTTACTTTATCTCATAGTGAATATACAGAATTTCAGCGGACGATGCCTGCTGGGCAGTCTGCATAAACGGTGGAAACGGATCCATGAAAATACACAAAATAATCTGAAAAGATTATGGAAAACGACAATTTACAAAAAGAAGAACCTGATATATTATTTTTCCTCGGAAAAGATAAAAAAATTATCGGAGCGACGCTCCGGAGAAAGGCGAGGAAAGGTACTAGTTATGCAGCAGGTATTGGTCAAATTTGAGGATGTGGATCAGGTAAGGGACTTTGTGAATACAGTCAGCATGGCAGATGCCAATTTCGAGTTGGGCTCCGGCCGCCGTATCGTGGACGCGAAATCGATTCTGGGCGTGTTCGCCCTTGATCTGGCGCAGCCCCAGCGGCTGATATGGGATTCCGACGATACGGCGATCCTGGAAGAGATAGAGCCTTTTCTTGTCAGGGAGAGGGTGGGCTGAAGCCATAGAGGGCCACAGGCCGGGAATCTGGAGACAGGTTCCCGGTTTTCTTATGCCCAAAAACCCCTCCGCGGAAGGAAAAACCGGCCGGAACCGGCCATTGAAGAGATGTGCCATAAACTGAAATAATGTATCTTGCGCAGCCCTCCTCCCCTCTTTTTCCAGGATTCTCCGGTGCCACGGCACAGACAGGCCACGCGTCCGGCAGCCCATTTGTTCAATCTGCGGCATTGGAGAAGTGTTTCTTGCCGGAAAAATGTGCAGAATATATAATACAGACAGATTCGCACAAGACAAGCGCTGATTGAGTGGAGCTGCCCTGCTGGACGCAGATGAGGGCATGGAATCAAATGGAGCCACAAGGCAAAGCAACACGCTGTGAAAGCAACACAGAAGTAAGGAGGAAGTTATGAAGTTCAAAAAAGTAATTGCGCTGACGATGACGGCGGCCCTGTCGCTCTCCGCGCTGACAGGCTGCGGCGGCAAGGATTCCCAGGGAAGCGGTGCGGGAAGCGACACGCCTTCAGCAGAAGAAAGCTCATCCGCCGCAAAGGAGGAGAGCCCGGAGGAGAATTTATCACTCATCATACATGATGTCTCCGCCAACATACTCTTTTTCATTGTATATCGGGCATATGCTGGCTCCCGGCTTGAACAGTTTTTCGGATTCAGAATTTAATTCTGTTCCTACGAAACTCAGGATTCCCTCTGTATCACCATCCGATGCTTTGTGTGCATCTGTTATGATGATGCGTATATCAAATATATCCTTGAACTGAGACTTTTTGACTTTTTGTCCTAACATACATCTAAGTGCATTGATATTGCTCATGGGATTCTCCTTTCTATTTTGGATTTGCTTTATTTATGCTCATTTTGTTTATGGTATATCAGAAAATTCCTGAAATATCAAATAACGCAATAAAAGCTGTATCAGTTTTCCTGCCCCCGGTACTGGGAAGGGGTCAGGCCCGTGTCCTGCTTGAACTTCCGGCGGAAGCTGGAGGTGTTGAGGTAGCCCACGGCCTCGCTTATCTCATCGATGGACTGCTTCGTGTCCCGGAGCAGCTCCTTGGCCTTGTCCAGGCGCAGCTTCCACAGATAATCCGTGAAATTCTGGTTCACCTCTTTTTTCACCAGATAGCTGATATAGGCGATGCTGAAATCAGGGAGATGATCTCATCCATGAGGGTCTCCGTGAGGCTGTCCAGGCGTTCCATGGACTGGGCGGTGAGCTGGTCCAGATACAGCCTGGAGAGCTGTGTGCGGATGATGTAAAAAAAGCCTGTGATCAGGACGCTGAATATGGTGAAGTAGGACAGAAAATAGCGCAGTAATGTATTCCCGGCAGCTTTGCGGAGCGGCTGCTTCATTCTCATAGTATGTTCCAAACCTTTCCGTGACGTTAAGATGATTCTATCCGCGGCGTGGCAGCGTCACGGCTGCCCGTCCTCCGGGCGGAGCAGTTCCGCCAGGGTGATCCGGTCCAGATAGTCGCTGATCGCTTTGTCCAGCCCCTGCCACAGCGCCAGGGTGCGGCAGCCATCCCTGCGGGGACAGGAGGGGGCATCCTCCTCCAGACAGGACACCGGCGCCAGGGATTCCTCCGTCAGGCGCAGGATATCGCCCACAGTGTACTGGTCAGGGGCCTTGGTCAGCTTATAGCCGCCGCCCTTTCCCCGCAGGCCTGTGAGGAGCTTCCCCTTCACCAGGAGCTTGATGATGCTCTCCAGATATTTCTCTGAAATCCCCTGCCGTCCGGCAATCTCCTTCAGCGGGATATACCTGTCCGACTGTTGCTCGGCCAGGTCGATCATGACCCGGAGAGAATAGCGCCCTTTTGTAGAAACCAACATAACAATCCCATGCCTTTCCGCAGCCCGTGGGCTTTTTTGTCTGAACCCTTCGCGAACCCTATAGTCATAAACCTACTATAGGAAGCAGGAGCAGCTTCCTATAGTCATAAACCCATTATACAACAT
>CAMTBF010000249.1 GCA_947068385.1 uncultured Lachnospiraceae bacterium | reverse complement strand
GCATGGGGCTGATCGACAATTCATTGTTGCGCATAAAGTATCTTGCCTGATTTTGGTGAATCATTTTTTGATCGATATAGCACAATGCTTCCATCAGGTAATGCGGCAGATGCTGTTCGGTTATTCCATTAACCATTTGGTCATAGATATCCGCATCTGTATCATCCGGAAATCCGCTTGTCTGTAGACGTGAAGCAATCTGCTGTAACATTTTTTCCCTTACTTCGTTCGCTAAGGATTTGAATTTGATCAGCCATGTGGATATGTCCTCCTGTTTTTGGAGCTCGAAAATTATTTTTGCAATTAAATTCCAGTTATTGCTGTTATAAAACATCATCTCATCCCCTTTTATGTAAATGCGCCGTTACCTGACTATAATATCCCACCTTCCATTGTCATTTGTATCTACGGTGTTTATGAAATGCTACCGTCTACTGAAGTTATGCCCATTATACCCCAAGAAAAACAAAATGTAAACAATAGAATTCCTGATTGTTTACATTTTGTTTTTGGCTATGCTATAAAAACTTTCATGACTCCGAAATCGATTCCGCCGTTTCCCGGATATAACCATAAGCCCGCTCATCATGCGCTTTCATCCGATCGATTTGCCCGGCGAAGAGCCGGCGGTTCTCGGCCTTGGCCAGCTGGCGGGTCTGGGCCTCGCCACGCTCCCAGCCGCCCAGGACGGGAATCATTTCTTTCCAGAGGATTTCCGTTATCTTCTCCAGCTCCCCTGCGGCGGCGTTCAGGCCGGGGGCCATGGCAGGAGACTGCTCCGCCAGCCTGCGCAGGTACTTTGCGGCGTGGCAGCGCCCGTCGGAGAGGCAGTCCATGGCGTCGCCGTGGCACATCATCCGCTCCACCAGCAGGGGGAAGACGGCGTCAGGAGGGAAATCCTGGTCCCGCAGGAGGGCCTCTTTCCAGGCATCATAGGCAAGAATCCCTTTGGCAAAGGTTCCGCACATGCGCCCCTCCAGAGCCTGCGCCGCGTTTTGGAGCGCCTCCCCGGGGGTAAGGGGCGGGAGGCTTTCCGTGCCGGTGGCGATCAGGGCGGTGGTGTCCGGATTCTCCCACCATTGGCTGGTGATGAAGTAACCGTTCTTCTCGAACCGGACGCTTGCCTGGTATTCCGGATATTCCTGGAACACGTTCCAGCCCAGCAGCACATTGCCGCCCTCCCGGTAGCCGGTGATGACGCAGGCCTCCGGCGGGCCGATGACGCCCAGGGCGATGACAGGATTCCCTGCATCGATCTCCCTGCGGATGAAGGCCATGAAGTCCTCCTTTTTCGTATCAGGCCTGCGGCCAAGGAACTGAAGCCCGCGCTCCATGGCCCGCATGCCGCAGCGGAACACCTTTGCGGGATCGTCAAAGGTGAAGACCGCGTCCACATTGCCGCCGTCCCAGCAGGCGGTGTTCCAGGCCAGCCGGAAGGCCGCGCCGCTCTCGGCCATGGCCCGGGTGTAGTCCACGGGGATCCCCAGGTATTTCCCGCAGGAATGGACGCACATGGGAAAGGGGGTGCAACCGTCCTGGCCGTAGGCTACCTTTGGGACGCCGTAAAGAATGGCATTGTCTTGTCTTTCCATATCGTTTTCTCGACTTTCTTTTATTATTTTATACTGCGTACCGGTTAAATTTGCAGTGCAACCCGACTGCAGACCGCCAGCCAAGTACTTTCCCGGAGACACCACTGTAAATCCTGGCGGTCTGCAGTATAGGTTTTGGTTGGGTTCCTGTGGGCCTTGCGGGATGACGGCCTGGCCAGCGCTCATACGTCGTCCACGGTTCTGCGCCTGTTCGGGAGCGCCGCACCGTACACTCCTGCGCAGAGCCGCACCCGGGCCAGCACAGGGGCCTCAGCGCGGAATTGGGATGGCGTATAGCCGGTATGCCGCCTGAAAGCCCGGGAGAAGACGGTCCTGCCGGAGAAGCCGTACTGTAAGGCGATGTCCAGGACTGTCCTGTCCGTGTCCAGAAGCTCCTGTGCGGCATTGGCGATCCTGCGCTCCTGCACATACCGGGCCAGGGGCTTCCCAGTGCACCCGCGGAACACGTCCCGGGTATGGGCCAGGGAGAACCCGGTCTGGCGGACAAGCTCGTCCATATCGATTTCCCCCCGCACACGGCTTTCTATAAAGGCGCACACAGACCAGATCAAGATATAATGGTTCATAGCTTTCCCGCCCCTTCCTGTCCGTATTGCTTCGAAGCAATTTCAGTATAGCACAGTCCTGGGATGATTGCGCAACGATTTTGAGGAACTTGGGGGGCAGAATCGGGGGCGGGTCAATTTTAAGTTTGCAATCCGCGGGATTCTGCATTATGATAGCTGTATGGATGCAAGCAATCCGCAGGGCATTATTGAGATACATGGAGGAGAGCGCATGAAAAACCTACAGGACAGATTCTGCTGGTATGAGCCGCAGAAAAACAGTGAAAACAGCGGGAGCTTAAGCCCACAGGAGCAGTACCGGCGCATTGTGGGCTGGGCGGGCCAGGCCAGGGGGACGAACCCGGATGCCTTTGACGCGGTGACGGCATGGCTTCTGGAGGCGGAGGCCTGGAGCCAGGAGGAGCTGGCCGAGAACCGGAGGATTCTCATGGAAGACATCATCGGCAGGTTCGCCGGGCAGACAAGGAGGCTGCGGGAGGAGCTGGATGCCCTGGTGCCCTCGGGGCTGGTGAACATGGCCGTATTCGATACCCTGGACAGGCTGGAGGAAGAGCTGGCGGGGGAGACCAGGGCCCATGAGCTGAAGGAGGCGGTGGGGAAAGTGTTCGCTGATTTTTCGGCCATAAGAGACCGCAGGACCAGGGAGCTTTTTGCGGGAGGCATCACGGGCCATGAAGGGACGGATACGGTGGACGTTTTCGGGTACATCAATTTCCTGAAGGACTGCGATGCCGGCGTCCAGTGGGCCCTGTTCATGCCGGAGGTGGTGGAGCGGCAGCAGGAGGGCTTCCGGATGGAGTTCTTCGAGTACAGGAAGCTTCCCGCCATGCGCTTCATCGGGATCGAGAAGGTCGCAACCCAAGATGCGCTGGGGCAGCAGGAGATAGAAAAGCTGCAGCGGACGCTGGACGCCATGGAGGGATACCGCAGCGGCTTCGACTGCGACGCGCTGCTGATGCACCACTTCGGCAGGGGCGTGGACGTGGAACGCTGCCATCTCCTGTGGGGGCGGTTCATGGCGGCGGACGCGCCGGTTCCGGAAGGGTATATTTGCGTGGATTTCGTCCCGGATCATGATGGGGCATCCGGGATGCCCTACCTGTCCCAGTTCGCTTATGCGGAATTCACCGGGGATCCGGATGCCATGCACGGCCAGGAGGGCTTCGACTGCGATGCCATGTACGATGTGACCAGGAACACCATCCTGGCCCAGAATGTGATGATTCCCTATCCGGACAAATACTGGACGGCGGAAGTCTTTCCCCAGGGATTCCAGAAAGGGAGCAGCGTGTATCTGTTCAGCGTGGACAGATAGGGAGACGAAGGGTTGGTGGAAAAAGGCGCTGCCACACAGATCATGGGCCAAGAGGACAGAGGGGAGCAAAGCGCACAGGAGGGATACGGATGCCAAATACAGCGGTGACCATAAAAGAAATCACATTTGCAAAGGAGGACGGACGCGTAATCAGAGGGCGCATCTATCTGCCGGAAAAGAGGGGACAGAAGCTTCCCACGGTGATTTTCTGCCATGGCTTCGGCAGCAATTACCGGGAGCTGATGCACCATGGGGAGGGATTCGCGGAGGCGGGCATCTGTTGCCTGTTCTTCGATTTCTGCGGGGGCGGGCCCCAGTCCCTCAGCGATGGGACTATGGAAGAGATGACGGTGGCCACGGAGTGCGAGGATCTGAGGACGGTCATTGCCAGTGCGAGAGAGCTGGATTTTGTGGATCCGGGGCGGATTTTCCTCCAGGGGGAGAGCATGGGCGGCCTGGTCTGTGCCCTGGTGGCGGCGGAGTGCGGGGAGGATGTCAGGGCGCTGGTGCTGTGGTATCCGGCTTTCGGGATTCCGGAGGGCGCCGGAAAGCGCTATGAGGCCGGCGTGCGGGAGGTATTCGGCCTGCGCCTGGGAGAGGCTTTCGACAGGGAGGCTAAGGAGATAGACGTGTATGGAACCATTCCGGCGTACCGGGGGCCTGTGCTGATGATTCACGGAGACCAGGATTCGATTGTGCCCATGAGCTATTCCGAGAGGGCGCTGTCCGCCTATGGGGATGCCAGGCTGATCGTCATCCCCGGCGCGGGGCATGGCTATGACGGGGCCGACAGCGTGGCCGCAAGAGAGCGCTCTATAAGCTTTATCAGGGAGTGGATAGAAAAGCGATATTGAAGATTGACAGAGGATGCTTTCTTTATCCGAGGGCTGCTGGGGCATCCGAGGGGAGCTTTCAGAAATTCTGTCCTAAGAAATTTCTGCCTTTTCCGGTGAAAACAGCTTGCCTAAAGAAAGAACAGTAGCAAAGTAGCATCGTTTTTTGACAGACATTTGCTGCCAAGGAGGAGCCATGGACAAAGACAACGAAACCATTTCCATACTGGCCGGAGAAGCCCTGCGCCTGTCCCATGACGATATCCTGATGCATCTTCGCTTTTTCGACAGGGCGCTGTCGGCCCTGCGCCTGGAGGAGAAGCCGGGGACGGAAAGTTTCGCCACGGACGGGCGCTCCTGCTTCTATGACCCTGCCTGGATTCTGAGGCGCTACCGGGAGGAACCGGCATGGATTACCCGAGCCTATCTCCACATGCTGCTGCACTGCGTCTTCGCCCATCAGTTCCGGTATGACAGACTGGACAGGGCGGTGTGGGACCTTGCGGCGGATCTGGCCGTGGAGAATGTCATCCTGGAGCTGGGGCTCCCCGGCGCGGCGCTGGAGGGGGACGCGCTGCTGGCACGTAAGCTGGAGGGTCTGAAAGCGAAGGCGGGAGGCCTTACCGCGGAGCGCCTGTACCGATATTTCGATGCCCATTCCCTGCCTGGGGAAGAGGAGAAGGTGCTGCGGCAGCTTTTCTCTCGGGACGCCCATTCTCTCTGGACGCCCGGGGAGCGCCTGGAGATGACGCAGAAACAGTGGGAGAAGATCAGCCGCCTGGCGAAGACGGAGCTGAAAGCATTTGCCAGGCGCAAATCCGGCACAGGAAGCCTGGAGAAGAATCTGGAGGAGGCCACCAAGGAGCGGTACGACTACGGGGAGATCCTGCGCCGGTTCGCGGTGCCCGGGGAGGAGATGGCGGTCAGCGACGAGGAGTTCGATTACGTCTATTACACCTACGGCCTGTCCCATTACGGCAATCTGCCCCTGATAGAGCCCCTGGAATACAGGGAGAGCAGAAAGGTGAAGGAATTCGTCATCGCCATCGACACCTCCGCGTCCTGCAACGGCTCCGCGGTGGGGAAGTTCCTGCGCAGGACATACGATATCCTTAAGGATGCCGAAAGCTTCTTTACAAAGATAAACGTGCACATCATCCAGTGCGACAGCCAGGTGCAGCAGGACACCAGGATCGCCTGTCAGGAGGATTTGGAGGAGTTCTTGCAAAAGGGCAGGCTGGCCGGAGGCGGGGCCACGGACTTCCGTCCTGTCTTCACCTATGTGGAACAGCTGCGGGAGCAGGGGGAATTCGAGAACCTGAAAGGCCTGATCTATTTCACCGATGGCTACGGCGTCTACCCGGAGCGGCCGCCGGAGTACCAGGTCATCTTCGCGTTCCTGGAGGAGGACGAGAACCGAATCCCGGTGCCGCCCTGGAGCATGAAGGTGGTAGTGTGAAGTGTGTAAAGAACTTCTAAGCGGCCAAGAGGGGGCATGGCCCACCTCTGTAGGCCCCCCGCCAAGAACTTCTAAACTCTAAACTCGTGAGCGAACAAGTTCGCTTAATAG
>CAMTBF010000248.1 GCA_947068385.1 uncultured Lachnospiraceae bacterium | reverse complement strand
GATTGGTAAGAAATCATGCAATGCTGGACGGAAACAAAAGACTTGGCGCGCATGTCATGTTAGTTTTTCTGGCATTAAATGGATATGAATTGTCTTACAGCCAAAAGGAGTTAAGTGATGTAATCCTTGCATTGGCATCTGGTGATATTGGTGAAAAGGAAATCTTACAATGGATTATTGAGCATCAGCTATAAGTCCTCAGCGTGGATTTCGGCTTTGTAGGAAAGCAAGTGCATATTTATGGAGAGATGCGATATGGAGCTGGAGATAAGAACCTATACAAAAGAGAGAATTCCGGACGTTTTGGATTTTGAAAGAAGACTGCGCCAGGAGGAAGACTCCTGGGGGTGGGAGATCGATCAGGCTTATGTCAGCGCTGTGGAAAGCAGCTTTGAGGACAGGAGCTTCAGAGATTGCGTTTCTCTGCTGGCATATGATGACGGCGCAGTAGTAGGGAGGATTGACGCTTCCCTTATTGCAAGCCGCTTTGACGGGTCAAAGAAGGCATACCTTGACTGGATCTGCGTCATAAAGAGCAGCAGGCATCAGGGCGTGGCGCAGCGGCTGCTGGAATCCTTGAGGCAGATTTTAAAGGAAAGGCAGATTGACACACTGATTGCCCTGACCGCCGCTAATGAGGAGGCGCAGCGTTTCTATAAAAGCGTTCCCGATTCTGTAATGAGGGATATCGGTATTTGGATTGATATTAAGTGAGGAGAAAAGGAACTATGGAAAGAAAATATAAACATCTGTGCCGCCCCATCAAAATCGGAAACGTCACATTCCGCAACCGCATGTTCTCCGCGCCCATGGGCGGCACGGACATCACCAATGACGGCTGCATAGGCCCCATGTCAAAGGCTTTCTACGAGCTGCGGGCAAAGGGCGGCGCAGGGGCGGTGACGGTCAGCGAGTGCATGGTGCACCCCGAGACGGACGGCTCCCACGCCTACCACCTGGACACCGCCATCCTGAACTCCCTGGCCTCGGCCACCTACGCGGCGGATGCCATCCGTCGGCACGGGGCCATCCCCAGCCTGGAGCTGTCCCACTCCGGCATGTACGCCGGAACCTACATGACGGACAAGACCAGACAGCAGGGCATGCACCAGTGGGGGCCATCGGATACCCTGCGCCCGGACGGCGTGGAGGTGAGGGCGCTTACGGAGGAGATGCTGGCGGAAATCGTGGCCGCCTACGGCAAAGTGGCGGGGCTGGCCAAGCGGGCGGGCTTCGAGATGCTGATGATTCACGGCGGGCACGGCTGGCTTCTGAACCAGTTCTTCTCCCCCTACTTCAACCACAGGACGGACAAGTATGGCGGCAGCCTGGAGAACCGCTGCCGCCTGGCCATAGAGGTGCTGCAGGCAGTGCGAAAGGCGGTGGGGCCGGGCTTTCCCATAGAGTTTCGCATGAGCGGTTCCGAGCTGTTCCCGGAGGGGTACGACCTGGAGGAGGGCGTGCGCATCGCAAAGCTCCTGGAGCCCCATATCGACCTGTTGCATGTGTCCGCGGGAACCTACCAGAGAGGCTTCGGGGACACCCACCCCTCCATGTTCAAGGAGCATGGCTGCAACGTCCCTCTGGCGGCGGAGATTAAAAAGCATGTATCTGTCCCCGTGGCCACCATCGGCGGGCTGAACGACCCAGCCCAGATGGAGGAAATCATCGCCACCGGCCAGGCGGACGTGGTGTACATGGCCAGGGCCCTGCTGGCAGACCCAGAGCTGCCCAGGAAGGTGGCACAGAACCGGGAGGAGGAAATCGTCCATTGCCTGCGCTGCTTTACCTGCATGGCGGAGCGGGCGGCCACCGCTACCAGGAGGTGTACCGTGAATCCCCTGATCGGCAGGGAGGCGGATGGTACCGAGGTGCTTCCGGCCCCGGTGAAAAGGAAAGTGCTGGTGGCGGGAGGCGGCCCCGGAGGACTGTATGCCGCCTACACCGCGGCCAGGCGGGGGCATCAGGTCATCCTCTGCGAGAAAGAGCCGGAGACAGGCGGAATCCTTAAGAGCGAACAGGCACTGCCCTTTAAGAGGGAAATGTATCAGTTAGCGTCTACTTACCGTCTGCTGGCGGAGCAGGCCGGGGTGGAAATCCGCACCGGAACGGAGGTGACCCGGGAGTATGCCGAGGCCCAGGAGGCGGATGCCCTGATAATAGCGGTGGGTTCTGCGCCGATTGTGCCGCCCATTCCGGGATTGGATGGAAGAAACGTGGTTGTAGTCAATGACTATTACAGAGAAAAGGAAAAGGTCACGGACAGCGTGGTAGTGCTGGGCGGCGGCCTGGCAGGCTGCGAGTGCGCCATCCATTTAGGGATGGAGGGGAAGACGGTGCATCTGGTGGAGATGCGGGACAGCCTTGCGCCGGACGCCAATGTGAGGCACCGCCCGCTGCTGCTGAAAGAGATAGAAAAATACGTGACTGTACATACGAATTACCGTGGACTAGAGGTCGCCCCGGAGGGCGTATGGTGCCAGGATGGGGAAGGGAACAGGAGGCTGGTGCCCGGGACTTCCGTCATCTGCGCCCTGGGGCAGCGGTCCCGGACGGATGTGGTGGAAAGCTTGCGGGATGCCGCGCCCTATGTGGCAGTAATCGGAGACGCAGCCAGGGTGTCCACCATCACCAACGCCGTCTACTGGGGATACCATGCGGCGCTGGACATCTGAGGCACGAAACCACATTCAGGCAGTTCGGAAGAAAGGAGAAGAACATGGAAAAACGGATCATGACATTCCAGATTTTTGCGGTCAATTCCCAGGTCTCCAATATGTCAGGCCCCTACGGGGCCGTGACCATCATCCCCTTTACGGGCAAAGTGGAGTCAGAGCTGTTCACGGGAGAAATCTTGCCCGGCGCGGCGGACGTCCAGGTGGAGAACGTGGCGGGGAGCCGGAACATGTGCGCCAAGTACATGTTCCGGGGAAAGGACAGCGCCGGGACGGATTGCTATCTGTTCGTGGAAAACAACGGATATCTTACCATCGCCAACAAGGGCGACCCGTTCTTCCATGCCTGCCCCCGCTTCATCACCGACAGCCCTCTGCTGGGAGAATACCTGTGCCAGGGGCGCTTCCGCTCGGAAGTCCAGGGCCGGGACTGGGGCGTGGAGATCCGGATCATAGACGTGCTGGGAGAAGCGTGAAGCGTTTCATTCGACCTGGTCGCCGGAATGGATGGAGGAGAGCACCAGGTTTCCCGTTGTCCTTTTCATGCTGGAGCAGCACGAGCTTCGCTTCCCTGCAAAGAAATAAGTGACAGATTGGCCGGGCCAGTGTATAATGGACATAAAATTGAGTTGAGGTGAAGAGGATGGAAATGTTGAAGAAGTTTTTTGCGCCGGTGGACATGACGGAGGGCTCGCCCTGGAAGAAGATCGTGTTCTTTACAGTGCCCATGCTGATCGGGAACATCGCCCAGCAGCTCTACAACACGGTGGACAGCGTGGTGGTGGGCAACTACGTGGGGGACAATGCCCTGGCGGCCGTGGGCAGCGCCGGGCCTATCCTGAATCTGCTTCTGGTGCTGTTCGTGGGAATCAGCGTGGGGGCAGGCATTGTGGTGTCCCAGTATTTCGGGGCAAAGGAGCGGGAGAAGCTGTCGATTACCATCGGGAACTGTATCACGCTGACGGCCCTGGCCTCCCTGTGCGTCATGGTGGTGGCGTCGCTGGTGGCAAGGCCCCTGCTGGAGCTTCTGGACACGCCGGAATCCATCATCGACTGGTGCCAGTCCTACCTATTGATTCTGTTCATCGGCTGCGCTGGCTCGGCATTTTATAACATACTCAGCGGAATCTTAAGGGGACTGGGGGATTCCATGTCCGCTTTGGCCTATCTGCTGGTGTCCACCCTTTTGAACATCGTGCTGGATCTCCTGTTCGTGGCCAAGCTGGACATGGGCGTCAGCGGCGTGGCGCTGGCCACGGTGATAGCCCAGGCGGTTTCCGCCCTGCTGTGCGTGTATCGACTGATGCGGATGAAGGAGATCTTCGACATGGGGCCGCATTACCTGAAGCTGGAGAAGCAGCATGCGGTAAAAATCATCCAGTTGGGGCTCCCCTCGGGCATTACCCAGGCCATCTTTTCCATGGCCATGATCGTGGTGCAGTCCCTGACCAACAGCTTCGGGGAGATGTTCATCGCCGCCAATGTCATCATCATGCGCGTGGACGGCTTCGCCATGATGCCGAACTTCTCCTTCGGCACGGCCATGACTACATATGCAGGGCAGAACGTGGGGGCCAGGATGTACGACCGGGTGGAGAAGGGCGCGAAGCAGGGGACGCTGATCGCCATGGGAGTATCCGCCATACTTACCTCTCTGATATTGATATTCGGCAAGGCGCTGATGGGAATCTTCACCAAGACCCCGGAGCTGGTGGATCTGAGCCGGGACATGATGGGCATCCTGGCGGTGGGCTATGTGGCCATGGCAGTGACACAGAGCCTGTCCGGCGTCATGCGCGGTGCGGGAGATACGGTGACGCCCATGTGGATATCTATTGTGACGACAATTTTCATACGTGTGCCCGTTGCCTATGGAATCGCCTGGCTGACCAGGTCGGCGGAATATCCCGGCGGAAGGCAGGAGTGCATCTTCATCTCCCTGCTGAGCTCCTGGGTGTGCGGTGCGCTGATTACGTTTTTCTTCTATAAGAGGGGGAAATGGAAGGAGAAGGCGGTGTAGATTTGGATATCACAGAATAACGAAAAAAGGCTGTCGCGTGGTGCGGCAGCCTTTTTTTCGTTATCCTACTTTGTGTTTGTCATCACATCTCCTCTTTTCGTGAAATAAATTACCAAAAAGTATACTTTTTGGTAAAGATTTTCATTTGTTCAAATTATGTAAACATACTACTACAAAAATGCAAATAAGTCAATGAAAAATTGCCTTATTTTGGTGAATTTGACATACCCGAAAAATTCCCAAAAGGTATACATTTCGGCACGGCCTGGACAATATGGAACCAAAAGGATTCGCAAAAATAAATACACAGGGGGGAGGTTTTGGAGGATAGGGAAGGCCACGCTGCATGTATGAAAAAGGGCGGCGGATGCCGCTGGCGGGATATCCGAAATCTAAAAGAATTGGAGGATCATATGGAGACGAAAGGGAACAACGGATCAAAGAAAGGGAATGAAAATGCAGTAAAGAAAAAGTATGGAAAAGGCGTCATCAGCGAGAACCTTCAGATTTATGCCATGATGCTGCCCACATTGATATTGATATTTATCTTCTGCTATATTCCCATGTATGGGATTGTGATCGCTTTTCAGGACTATGTCCCGGGAGCCTCTTTTTTCGGGGAGGGCGTGAAGTGGGTAGGCTTTAAATGGTTCGAGATATTCATAACAAGCCACTATTTCTTCAGGCTCATCAGGAATACCCTGGTCCTGAGCGTGATGAACCTGATTTTTGGCTTCACGGCCCCCATCCTGTTCGCGCTGCTGTTGGATCAGATACGCCATGCCGGATTCAAGAAATTCGTACAGACCACCAGCTACATGCCTTATTTTATTTCCACCGTGGTAGTGGTAGGCATGGTGATCTCCTTCATCGACATCAATGGCCTGATTACTAACCTGCTGTCCTTTTTTGGCGCGAAGCCGCAGAACTACCGCACCTCGACAGATGCATTTCCGTGGATATATACCTTCACGAATGTCTGGAAGGGATTCGGCTTTTCGAGCATCCTATATTGCTCTATCATATCATCCATCGATCCCGGGCTGTATGAGGCGGCCAAGCTGGACGGCGCGAACCGATGGAAGCAGGTATGGCATATCACGCTGCCCGGACTGAGGTCGGTCATCGCCATCAACCTGATCATGGCAGTGGGCTCCGTGCTTTCGGCGAATTCGGAAATGATTCTGCTGCTGTATACGCCGGCGACTTATGATGTGGCGGATGTGGTAGGCACTTATGTCTACAGACTTGGTATTCTGGAGGCACAGT
>CAMTBF010000247.1 GCA_947068385.1 uncultured Lachnospiraceae bacterium | reverse complement strand
AAATCCCTCCAGTCTGCAACCTGTTCCGTCCTCAGATTTCATTCAATATAGTTTACTTGTTCGATAGCTTTATTATACATTATTTTAGTATAAAGTCAATAAATTTTTATGCCTTGCTCTTCCAAACCCAAGCCCTTCCTTTGTTAATATAGTTGGTTAATTGGGCATCCATAATTGGATACATGGTACGGTAGGACAATGTGCCTGTTGCCGAAATTCGAACGGCAACGGAAACATGGGAAGAAAAATCTTTAATAAACGATATGCTGTTATCTTTAGGGTGCACACTTATATAATCTGGATTAGCAATGATAGTCGGTATCTGTTCCAGACAATTATAAAATTCTTTATCAGAAATGAAATCATCTTTATGGAGTTCGGTATGCCTTATTCTGTCTTTCCGTAAGAAAACAAAAAATTTATTGAATACCGTATTTATACTGTAATTAACGAATAATAACCATATTTAACGGAAATGGCAAAATAGTATTGACATATATTACTGGTTATGCTATTATCAGTTTACATATAATACATGTATTTATCTAAAATAAACAGGAGAGGAGCCAAATATCATGTTCATCGAAGAAAGGCATCAGGCGATTCTGGCCTGGCTGAGGGAAAAGGGCAGCATCACCACCGGGGACATCCAGGAACAGTACGGGGTCAGCTACGAGTCCGCGAAACGGGATTTGCGGATACTGGAGGAGAAAGGGCTGCTGAAAAGGACCCATGGCGGAGCGCTGCCCCTGCACCAGGTGGCCCTAGGCAGGCCTGCCAAAAAGACAATCCGGGATATGGAGACGGTCAGGGACAATTACCTGCTGATTGCCCTGAGGGCGGTATCCATGATACAAGACAACGACGTAATCTTCCTGGCATCCGCTACCGTCTGTTACCTGATGGCGCAGAATCTCCCGGACAGCATCCGGATCCGGGTGGTGACCAATTCCATCGTCATCGCGGAGGAGCTGCGGACTAGGGACAACATCTCGGTGATTCTGCTGGGCGGCGAGATGGACGACAAGGGAAACTGCTACGATGCCATAGCAATCGAGACCATAAAGCGCCTGCGCTTCGACAAATGCTTCATCACATCCGCCTTTATCTCGGCGCAGTTCGGCCTGTCGATTCAGAAGACCGCTGCCATCAGCTTCTTCAACACGGTCATGGACAGCGCCAGACAGACCATAGGCCTGTTCCCCAGGGAAAAGATAGGATTCGACTCCATCGTCTCGATTTGCCCCGCGGACAGGCTGGACGTCATGATCACCGACTGGGACGCGTCCGAGGACGATTTGAAGCTGTTCGATGAAAAAGGCATAGAGATCATCATAGTGGAAAAAGAGGAGGGCATCCGGTAGAACCGCGATCACCCCAGCCGGAAGCCGATGCCGTACACGGTCTGGATATATTCCCGGGAGGCATCGGCTTCCCTGATCTTCCTGCGCAGATTGCTCACATGGACGTTCACGGTATTGTTCTCGCCGTAATAGCCGCCTTCCCACACCAGCTCGTAAAGGCTTTCCCGGGAATAGACCTTTCCCGGGGACTGCAGGAACAGGTGCAGGAGCTGATATTCATGGGCGGTCAGGGACAGCTCCCGGTCATTTGCCAGCACCCTGCGGGAGTCCGGATAAAGCTTTATATTGCCGTAGGCCAGCGCCTCCGGCTGCTGCCCGGAAAGGCTGCCGACACTGCCCGCCCGCCGTAGGGCGGCCTGGATCCGGGCGATGACCTCTTCGGGCTCAAAGGGCTTGGTGATATAATCGTCCGCCCCGTTTTTTAACAGGGCCACCTTGTCGCCCAGGGCGCTCTTTGCGGAGAGGATCAGGACGGGGAAGCCATAGTGCCGCTCCTCCCGGAGCTTGCGAAGCAGCTCTTCCCCGGACAGGCCGGGCAGCATGAGGTCTAAGAGAAGCAGGTCCGGCTCCCCGCGCTCGATAAGGGACAGGGCCTCCGTCCCGGAAAATGCCTGGAGGGCCTGATAGCCCTGGGCTTCCAGTATCCTGGACAGCAGGCGGCTGATGTCCGTATCGTCCTCCGCGATCAGGATTTTGTGCTGCATCTGTGCTCCTCCTTCCTTCCGGTACGCCCCGGTATAACGAAACAGGGGCACCTATCCTTGTGCCCCTGCGGATCCTCGTCAGGTTAAAAGCTGCTCCTCCTGGCGGATCATCATGATGATGCTGGCCTCATAGGCGTTGAGGGCCGCTTCCGCCTGCCGCTCCTCGCTCCATTCCTTGACTTCCCGGGTCTGTATCCGCTTCTGCTCCTTCTTCTGTTCTTTGAGCTCCTGGGTCATCTGCTTCTGGTCGTTCCATTTCCTGGCCAGGCGGTCGTGCTCCAGCCAGTTCTTCAGGATCTGGTTCTTCAGCAGCTTATCCTGGAGCCTCTTGGCCTCCGCCCGCTTCTTCAGATATTCCTTTAAAAGCTTCTTCCGGCGGGCCCTCTTTGCGGCCTCCGCTGCCATGCGCCTGCGCTCCGCGGCCCTCCTGGCCCGGGAATCGTCCTGCATGCCGAAGGCATAGCCGTAGCACTTCTCCCAGGTATCGTCTATGTGGACGAACACGAACCTGGGCGCATGGCCGTATACGTTGGCCGCCTTGTTCCTGGCCAGATAGTCCAGGACCTGCTGCTCGTAGAGAGGGTCTGCCTGCATCCGCCTGTAAGCGGCATCGGTGATGTCGATGAGCCAGTCCACCCGCCGTTGGGAGGGATGGGTGTAAAGCTTCCTTACTTTATCGCGGATGTACAGCTTGTATTCGGTCAGGGACATGTCTCTGGGGGAAAGGGTGTATCTCTCCAGCATGGCATCGGAGAAGCTGTTGTCCGCCTTTTCCCTGCCGTTGACAGAGGTGCTCTGTGTGCCGCCCAATCCGGCCGCGGCCGTGTAACCTGTCTCGATCATGTTTGCCATAGCCATTCCCCTTTCCTGCCATATCTTGCCGGCGTCTCCCGCCTGGAAGAATGTAGGTGATTTCGAGCTTAGTGATTTCCTTTACATTTATATCGGAGAACACAGGGGCATCTCTTAAGCGCCATGGCATGAAATGTTTCTTTTGGGGCATGAACCGCTGCCGAACCTGCTGCCACGGATGTCCTTGTTCCCGATTTGAATGGTTTCCGCCTCGATGCCCTCCAGGGCAAATGTCTTCTCCATCTCCTGCAGGGCGATGGAAGTGTTGCCCTTTGGACGGGGGCTTCCGTTGATCAGTAGGACTTTCATGATGATACCTCCTGGTTTGGATTTCGTTTTTCGCTATAGATATTATACAGCATCGGCAGTGGCCTGCGCAAGTGCCGGAAGCTGTCACGGCCTGAGAGGTTCCTTCATATCTTAAGTATGACAGGAAATCAGGAGAACCATACTATGGCGATTGGATATTTGACCATACAGGCGCGGACGGCCCATGAGGCCCTTCCCCTGGAGGGCGTACAGGTCAGGGTGCTGGACGATCAGGGCAACAGCCTGTACCAGCTTCGGACGGACGAAAGCGGGGAGACAGGCACTGTGCCGCTGGAGACGTTGGACAAGAGCTTTTCCCAGAACCAGTATTTTTCCGGGCTGCCCTACGCGAGCTACAATGTGCTGGCGCAGAAGGCGGGCTTCGACACGATCTATGTCTCCAACATACCCATATATGACCAGGAGACGGCCGTCCTGCCCCTTGCCATGGTGCCCATGCAGGAGCGGCAGAGGCGTCCTGCGGAGACGAAGGTTTTCGTGGGAAAGCCTGCCGTGGCCATGCAGGAGGCGCGGGGCCAGGTGGGGCGGGCCGACATGGAGGATGCGGCTGACGCGGCAGAGGGAGGCAGGCCCATGGAAGCCGGAAGGGAAAGGATTGGCACCGGGCCGACAGAAGCCGGAAGGGAAAGGATTGGCACCGAGCCGCTAGATGCTGGCAAAGCAGGGGCAGAGGGCAGGCTGACGGATGGCAGTCAGGAACCGGCAGCAATGCCGGGATTGGCTGGCACAGAGGAATCGGAGGACGGGAATCCGGCGGGAAGCGGGGAGAACCGGGAAGTCACAGACCAGACTGGCAGAAGTGCTGACGGTTCCGCGGACAGGATCCTGCGGCAGGTCGTCATCCCCAACCCCATCACGGTGCATCTGGGCCCTCCCGGCGCCAATGCCTCCAATGTGCAGGTATCCTTCCCGGATTATGTGAAGAACGTGGCCAGCAGCGAAATCTATCCCACCTGGCCGGAGGCGTCGCTGACCGCCAACATTCATGCCATTGTCACATTTGCCCTGAATCGGATCTACACAGAGTGGTACAGGTCCAAGGGATACAATTTCGACATCACCAGCAGCACGGCCTATGACCAGAATTTCGTGTACGGGCGGCCCATTTATGAGTCCATCAGCAGGATTGTGGACAATGTCTTCAACGAATACGTCCGCAGGCAGGGCCGGAACGTCCCCTATTTCACATCCTTCTGCAACGGCACCACCGTCACCTGTAAAGGCATGTCCCAGTGGGGCACTGTGACCCTGGCCAACCAGGGATATACGCCGCTGCAGATCCTGCGCTCCTATTATCCCAAGGACATCGAGCTGGCCAGCACGGACATCATCACCGGGAGCCTCTCCTCCTATCCGGGGACGCCCCTGCGGGTGGGGAGCACAGGGCTGGACGTGCAGACCATCCAGACCTACCTGAACAGGATCCGCAGGAATTACCCCGCCATCCCGGCCATCACGGACCCGGCGGGCACCTTCGGGGAGAGCACCAGGGCTGCCGTGGCGAAATTCCAGAGCATCTTCGGGCTGTCCCCGGACGGCATCGTGGGGAAGTCTACCTGGTTCAAGATATCCAGCCTCTACAGCGCGGTGACCAGGCTGGCGGAGCTGGACAGCGAGGGAACCTCTTTGGGCATCGGGACGGTTCCTCCCAATGCGATTCTGCGCCAGGGCTCCAGGGGGCAGGACGTGGTGACCCTGCAGTACCTGCTGAACGTGGTGTCGGAATATTACGCCAGCGTCCCGGCCCCGGCCCAGGACGGGATCTTCGGCAGCGGCACGAGGGAGTCCGTCATCGCGTTCCAGCGGGCCATGAACCTGGCGGCGGACGGCATCGTGGGGCAGGCCACCTGGCGCAAGCTCTATGATGTATATCTGGGCATCGGTGAGAACGTGCCGTCTCCCTCTCCCGGGCCATCCCCCTCCCCTGGCCCGTCCTACACGGAATACACGGTGCGCCCCGGGGACAGCCTGTGGCAGATAGCCCGGAGGTACGGAACCACGGTGGAGGCAATCAAGAGCCTGAACGGCCTGACCAGCGACGCACTGGACGTGGGCCAGGTGCTGCGGATACCCACGGCCCAGTCGAGCCCGACCTACACGGAATACACAGTGCACGCCGGAGACAGCCTGTGGCAGATAGCCCGGAGATACGGAACCACGGTGGAGGCGATCAAGAGCCTGAACGGCCTGACCAGCGACGCGCTGGACGTAGGGCAGGTGCTGCGGATACCCACGGCGCAGTCGAGCCCGACCTACACGGAATACACAGTGCGCGCCGGAGACAGCCTGTGGCAGATAGCACAGAGATACGGAACCACGGTGGAGGCGATCAAGAGCCTGAACGGCCTGACCAGCAATCTGTTGAGTATCGGCCAGGTGCTGCGGATTCCGACCAGGTAGATTCCGGGCTATATACAATATGCCCTGGAGGGGCGCTGTGGCCGTCGGCTCAGGACATGGAGGAAAGCCTTGTGAGAATACAAAAAGGCCGGGGACAGGAGGAGAACTCCCATCCCCGGTCTTCTGGTTCCCTGAAAAGACTACAAATCGTAATACATATTGAACTCCGCCGGATGGGGAATCTGCTCCATCTGCCGGAGCTCCGCCCGTTTCCTGGCCACCCAGATATCGATTAGCCTCTGGGGGAACACGCCGCCCTTTGTGAGGTACTCGTGGTCGGCCTCCAGGGCGTCCAGGGCCTCGCCCAGGGATTTGGGCAGCCCCTTGATCTTCTTCTGCTCCTCCGGGGAGAGGGTATAGAGATTGAAGTCGTAAGGCCCCCAGCCGTTTGCCGCCGGGTCGA
>CAMTBF010000246.1 GCA_947068385.1 uncultured Lachnospiraceae bacterium | reverse complement strand
GGAGAATCTGATCGACGAGTTCCTGGAGATCGCGAAATATAACCTGACCACCATCACGCTGCAATACAGCGAAATCAACCTGACCCGCCTGCTGGAGCAGCTGGTATATGAATTCCGGCCGGTTTTGGAGAAAAAGGGCCTGACCTGCCGCCTTACGGCCCCGGAGGATATGATGTTAAAGTGCGATGCCGACAAGCTGCAGAGGGTGTTCGACAATCTGTTGCGCAATGCCTGGGCCTACAGCTATGAGGGGACGCAGATTTCCATCGAAGTCCGGGAGAGCGGGGACTGCGTAGAGCTTCGGTTTTCCAACCACGGCGGGACGATTCCGGCGGAAAAGCTGGAGCGGATATTCGAGCAGTTCTACAGGCTGGATCCGGAGCGCGGGACAGAAGGATCCGGGCTGGGGCTTGCCATCGCGAAGCAGATCGTCGCCCTCCACAAAGGGGAGATTACGGCGCTAAGCAGGGAGGGCCTGACGGTCTTCGCGGTGACGCTTCCCATTCCATGCGGGTCGCCCGCCCTGTAGGCTCCTGTAGGAAAATCGTAAGGAAATCCAGAGAAAAACAGTTGAATACCGTGTGGGCGGACGAGGAAAAGGCGCTTTTGCTTTTGGTATAATCTGAAATACCAGGGCAGAGGCGCCTTTGGTTTTGAAGTTGTAAGGGATGTATACAGGAAGGAGTATCATATGGAATTGTTGATCGACCATGTTTCAAAGCGGTTCCGGGACAAGAGGGCCGTAAGCGACATCAGCCTGGAGCTGACGCCGGGAGTCTGGGGCCTGCTTGGGGCCAACGGGGCGGGCAAGACCACCCTGATGCGGATGATTGCCGGCAATTTACAGCCTGACGAGGGCCAGATTGTGTACGACGGAGCCCCCATCGGGATGCTGGGGGAGAGGTATCGCGACATTTTCGGCTTCCTGCCCCAGGAGTTCGGCTTTCATCAGGACTTCACCGTGGGGGACTATCTGACCTATGTGGCGGCGCTGAAAGGGCTGGATGAGCGGCAGGGCAGGCGGCGGATACAGGAGCTGCTGGAGCGGGTCTCCCTGCTGGACGTGCGGGGCAGGAAGATTGCCAGGCTTTCCGGCGGGATGAAGCGCAGGGTGGGAATCGCCCAGGCGCTGCTGAACGACCCGGAGGTATTGATTTTGGATGAACCCACCGGGGGCCTGGATCCCGGCGAGCGGGTGCGCTTCCGCAACCTCCTGTCGGAGTTCGCCCATGACCGGATCGTCCTGATTTCCACCCACATCGTCCCGGATGTGGAGTACATCGCCACCTGCCACGCCATCATCAAAGACGGGAGGCTGTTGGCCACCGGGAGCACGGAGGAGCTGGTCAGGCTGGTGGAGGGCAGGGTGTGGAGCTGTCAGGTTCCGGCGGACCTTGTGCCGGAGTATGAGAGCAGGCTCCAGGTGGTGAGCCTGCGGAACGAGAACGACGGCAGCGTGTCCATCCGCTATCTCAGGGAGCGCCCCTGCAACGCGGGTTCCGTTGCCGCCACGCCCCGGCTGGAGGATCTGTATCTGTGGCTGTTTCCCCAGGGCAGCATGGGAAATGGTAAACCGGTCAGTAGATATCAATAAACAGTATAAAACGGCTTCCGGACATCCGCTGCCAGGAATCATTCCTGGCCGATGCCTGGGACAGGTAGAGTTCGCCATGCCCGGTATCGGGGGCCGGATGCGGAACCGGAATAGGAGGTATGGATAAATGAGGATTTTACGGTTGGAATTGAAACGAGTGCTGAAAGCGAGGATTACCTGGATTCTGCTGGCGCTGGCGCTGCTTTTGTCGGTTCTGCTGGCCTGGCTGCCCACCACCTATTGCTACAGCAATTACACGGACGAGGCCGGAAATGAGGTGAACCTCACCGGGCTGGCTTCCATAGCCTATGAAAAGCAGCTGCAGTCAGAGGCCGGCGGCATGGTCACGCCGGAGCGGGTAAGGGAGGCAGTGGAAACCTATCAGCGCTGCCTTGCCGCCTATGGCGTGACAGAGTCCTACGACCTGCCGGAGGGCGTCTATGAGCGGGAGATTCTGCCCATCGCCCCGCTGCTCCACGGCGTGAAAGAGGCGTTCGCCGACCCGGACACGGGCATGGCGCCCACCATCATGGAGATTGACCCGGAGGAGATTGGCGACTACTATGATGTCTGCGAATCCCGGATAGCCGCCCTGATGGAGATGGAGCAGCCTGACAGCCAGGCGGCCCGCCGCAAGGCCGTGGAGATGTATGGAAAGGTCGGGAAGCCGTTCCAGGTCTATCCCGGCATGAGCGCCACCGTCATGGATTATCAGAACATCATGGGATTTCTGGTGCTGCTGTTCTGCGTAGTGATCGCCGCGCCGGTGTTCTCCGCCGATTATCAGTCCGGCGCGGACGACATCCTGCGCTGTACCAGGCATGGCAGGGCCAGGCTGGGCGCGGCAAAGCTGCTGGCCGCGCTTATCATCAGCGGAATCGCGTTCGTGGTCTGCGCCGTCGTCCATATCCTGACAGCGGACAGCCTGTTCGGCTGGGAATGTACCAGGACATCCGTTCAGATGCTGTATTCCATCGTGACGCTGGCGGATCTGAACGTGGGGGAATTCCAGCTCCTCTTTGCCGTGGCAGGACTGCTTTCCGTCCTGGCCTCCGTGAGCTTTACGCTGTTCCTCTCCGCCAGATGCAGGAGCACTGTGTCGTCGCTGGCCTGTGCGCTGGTGTTCAGCGTGGCGCCGGTGATAATCTCCATGGCCGTGCCGGGGGCGCTGTCCACATGGCTGTGCAGCGTCCTTCCCGCCAGCGGCACCAGCATCCAGGCCAGCATCCTCTATGCCATGACCGACTTTCAGTTTTTGACGCTGGGCGGCCTGGCGGTCTGGACGCCCTTTGCCATGATTGGAGCCAGCGTCATTGAGATACCGCTGTTTTCATACCTGGCCGTCCGGTCTTATTGCAGGCACAATGCATGATGCTCAAGGCTGAATAAGGGCTTTACACTTTACCAAAGGGCTGTTATAATCATAAAAAAGAGATATATGGTGCGAAGCCTTTTTAAGAACAAAAGGGCTTTGCACTTTTCTTGATTCCGCTCAGGCGGAAGAGGAAAGGAAAACAGACATGCATACTGACAAGGAGGCTGAAAACAGGATAATCACGATTCCCAATCTTTTGTCCGCATTCCGGCTGGTTCTGATTCCGGTATTCCTATGGACATACTGCGTCAGGGACGAATATCTGGTGACGGCGGGGCTGTTGCTGCTCTCCGGGCTGACGGATCTGGCGGACGGCTTTATCGCCAGGCGCTTCCACATGGTGAGCAATCTGGGGAAGATGCTGGATCCGGTGGCGGACAAGCTGACTCAGGCGGCCATGCTCATCTGCCTTGTGACGCGGTTTCCTATGATTGTGTTCCCGCTGGCGCTCCTGGCCGTGAAGGAGGCCTCGGTGGGAATCACCAACCTCCTGGTCATCCGGAAGTCCGGCAGGGTCACAGGCGCGGCCTGGCACGGCAAGGTCACCACGGCGCTGCTATATCTCATGATAGTGGTTCACCTGATATGGTTCCATATTCCGGCGGCAGTCTCCAATGGGATGATAGCGGTGTGCTTTGCGGTGATGCTGTTCTCTTGGGCAACCTACATCCGGCACAATATAAAGTCCCTCACCGGGAAAGGGACGGATTCAGAAAATCATTGACAGATGCCGCCAAATTCCCTAAAATAAAGACTGTATAGAGCCAGGAGATATGTATGATACCGTTAAAAAGGCAGAGCAAAGGCACGGAAATATAGGAACTGGAGGATTGGAGAGCTGTTCAAGGAAATTGACCTGTCAGAGAAGCAGGGAACGGGAATCACCAAAATCCTGAAGGAATTGAGGAAAAACGGCTCTCCGGATTCCGAATTCGATATGGATGAGGACAGGACATATCTGGAAACAATCCTTTATATTCAGAAAGAATTCGACCCGAAGCTTAAAGTGAGCGATAAACTGAGCGATAAGGAGAAAATGTTCTATCGCCTATTGCTTGGAGCATTTGTGGAGAGGGAGTTCGTCACCACGAAAACCATGTCCGAAATCACCGGCATGGCGGAATCCACCACCAGACGCTATCTGCTCCGGTTCCGGGATTTGGGCGTCATCAGGCCGGATGGAAAGAACCGGGGGACAAAATATTATTTATCCGTCCGCTGAATCGGGCGAAAGAGGTGCAATCATGAATAGGTTAATGAAGTACTTAAGCGACTACAAAAGGGAATCCGTCCTGGCGCCGCTGTTCAAGCTCCTGGAGGCTTTCTTCGAGCTGCTGGTGCCGCTGGTGATGGCCAGCATCATCGACAGGGGCATCAACGCCGGGGGTGTCGGCGGGGCGGACACGGGTCACATCTGGCGGATGGGCCTGTGCCTCCTGGCGCTGGCGATAGTGGGCCTGGTGTCCTCCATCACGGCCCAGTTCTTCGCCGCCAAGGCGGCGGTGGGCTTCTCCGCAAAGCTCCGCCAGGCCCTGTTCGACCACATCCAGGGCCTGGACTTCACCAACATCGACAAGGCCGGCACATCCACCATGATTACCCGCATGACCAGCGACGTGAACCAGATCCAGTCCGGCGTGAACCTGGTGCTGCGCCTGTTCCTGCGGTCCCCCATCATCGTCTTCGGGGCCATGATCATGGCCTTCACCATCGACGTGAAGAGCGCACTGGTGTTCGTGGTGGCCATCCCGCTGCTGGCCATCGTGGTCTTCGGAATCATGATCTGGACCATGCCCTTGTATAAAAAAGTCCAGGCAAACCTGGACAAGGTGCTGGGAATCACCAGGGAGAACCTGACAGGCGTCCGCGTCATCAGGGCCTTCCACCAGGAGGAGGTGGAGGAGGGGCGCTTCCGGGGCTTCACCAAGGCATTGGCGGACAGCCAGATCTTCGTGGGGAAGATCAGCGCCGTCATGAATCCCGTCACTTATGTGATCGTCAACGGAGCCATCATTTTCCTGATCTATATCGGAGCCGTCCAGGTGAACGTAGGGAACCTGACCCAGGGCGAGGTGGTGGCCATCATCAACTACATGTCCCAGATTCTGGTGGAGCTGGTGAAGCTGGCCAACCTGATCATCACGGTGACAAAGGCGCTGGCCTGCGCAGACCGGGTGGCCGGGGTGTTCGAGATTCAGAACCAGGAGCGGCTTGCCGCAGTGCAGCTGGAAGGCGCCTCCGGCGGGAAAGTACAGGAGACACAGACAGAAGCTGTGTTGGGCGAAACGGATCAGGGAATGGCAGAAAGCCCCGAATCAGCAGGCACGGCAGTTGATGGAATCTCCGGAAGCGTACCATTCCTACAGTTCGACCACGTCTCCCTGACCTACGCCGGGGCGGGCGCGGAGACGTTGCATGATATTCATTTTTCCGTGAACAAGGGCGAGACCATCGGCGTCATCGGCGGCACCGGCTCCGGAAAGTCATCCCTTGTAAACCTGATTCCCGGCTTCTACCCGGTGACGGGCGGGCATTTGCGCCTGGAGGGCAGGGACGTCAGCCGGATTCCTGAGGACGAGCTGCGGGGCATGGTGGGCATGGTGCCCCAGAAAGCGGTGCTGTTCAAGGGTACTATCCGCAGCAACCTCCAGTGGGGCAAGCCCGATGCCACGGAAGAGGAGATGTGGCGGGCCATCGACACCGCCCAGGCCAGAGAGGTGGTGGAAGGGAAGCGAGGCAAATTGGACGCCGAAATCGCCCAGAACGGCAAGAACCTCTCCGGCGGCCAGAGACAGCGCCTGACCATCGCCAGGGCGCTGGTGCGCAGCCCCCGGATACTGATCCTGGACGACAGCGCCTCCGCCCTGGACTACGCCACGGATGCGAAGCTTCGGACTGCCATCCGCGGCCTGGAGGGCCAGACCACCACGTTCATCGTCTCCCAGCGAGCCTCCTCCATCCGCCATGCGGACAAAATCGTGGTGCTGGACGACGGCGAGATGGCGGGTATCGGAACCCATGACGAGCTCTTGGAGAATTGTGAAGTGTACAGAGAGATCTACTTCTCCCAATATCCGGAGGAACG
>CAMTBF010000245.1 GCA_947068385.1 uncultured Lachnospiraceae bacterium | reverse complement strand
CCTGGCCAATCACCACATTTCTCACAACTACCGGTTTCAAATTTCCTCCTCCTTTGGAAGCCTGATTCCCTGGCTGTTTCCCCATTCTTTTACCTGCGCTTGCATACAAAGCCTCCTCACGTTTTTAGTATATACTTAGTATATACTGCGCAAAAAAGAATAGCAATCCATATTTCCTTCAAAGTGAAAAAAGGTTGCATACCGGCCCAGGCTTCTGTATACTGAGAATACGATATCCGCAAAACAGCAAGATGACGGAGGTACCTGCAATGAGACTTAGGACATCCAGCATCCCCCTGATGCTAGAATATGTGGCGGGATCCGGCACAGGGCAGGAAAATCCACAGGCCGCGGCTGACGTCTTAGGCCATGAGGACTATCTCTTTGAGGCCAGAAGATACGGCCTGGGCTCCATGGAGCCTCTTTTGTCCTATTTCGCCCGCTTCAGGACCATCGCCCCGGAGGACATTCCCGAGCTGAGCCCTGACCGCAGGACGGCCCTGCGGGACAGGCATGGGCTGTGGCTGGACTGCGCCGCCCACCCACAGAAGTATCATGACAGATACCGCAGGCTCATGGGCATGCTGACAGAGGAGAATCTGCGAAGCCTCCAGGACATGCTCCGGGCCGCTTTCCCAGGCGATGTGGACTTAGACGATTCGGAGGTGATCTCCACGCTCAGCTTCGGCCCCTCTTTCGGCTATGTGCATGAGAATGCGCTGCACCTGGATCTGTTCGGCATCGAAACATACTGCACCATGGAAGAGCTGCCCTATGTCATCCTGCACGAGATGCACCATCTGCAGACAATGAAGCTGGTGGGCAGCTACGGTTCCTTTACCGAAAAATTCAGCGCGCTTGAGCGGTACATCTTCCGCTTCACCGGTGAGGGGATGGCCATAAAGTTCTGCAACAATGCGGAAGGAGTATTGTCCAAAAGGATGGAGCCCGGCCTGGAGGCCAATATCGGCATTCCGGCCATGGCCATCCTCAACAGGCATTTTCCGGAACATCTGGCCCTTTTTCAGGACACTGTCAGAAGGCTTGAAGGCGGCCTGATTTCGGAGAAGGAGATCGACGAGCAGTTCAGGACATACTGGTGGAATCCCCACCTCTATCCGGAGGAATCGGCATCTCTGGAACAGACGCCTATCTACAGCTTTGGGAACGAGCTCTTCGGGAGCATTTATGATGCCTTTGGCCTGGACGTGATGTTCCGGTGCTTCTACCATCCGGGTGAGGCGCTGGAGCATTTCAGACCCTTTGGGTGATTGCCGGGCTCACGGCCCGGAAAGAGAGAGGAGAACAGCCAATGGAACAGCAGACATCCGAGAACTACCGTGAACAGAACAAGAAAGCCTGGGAGTATTCCGCCTATGATTTCTGGATGGCCCACGTGGGCCCGCCTGCGGACAGGGCCAGAGCAGCCGTGGAGAATCCCCTGGGCATGCTGAAGAAGTATGCGGCATACTTTGACCGCTATGAGGGCCTCCGGGTGGCCAATCTGTGCGGCTCCTGCGGGAAAAAGGCAGTCCCTCTGGCTTTGCTTGACGCGGAGGTGACGGTCTTCGACATTTCGGAGGACAACCGGAGATATGCCATGGAATTCGCAGAGGCCGCGGGGGCGGACATCCGTTATGAGGTGTGCGATGTGCTGGGGATAGACCTGGGGCGCTACGGCGGCTATTTCGACGTGGTGTTCATGGAGGGCGGCATCCTGCACTATTTCCATGATATCGATGAATTCATGAAGGTCTGCCATGCCCTGTTAAAACCCGATGGGAAGATGATCTGCAGCGATTTCCATCCCTTTACGAAAATCAAGGACCTCCTGGAGCTGGAGCAGCCCTCCATGGGGTATTTCGACACGGCTGTCTTCGAAGGGGAGATGGCCCACGCGCGGTTCTATGAGGAGCCTGTGCGGAGCCGGATGCCCAAATGCCTCTACCGGAAATATACCGTCAGCGAAATCATCAATTCCGTCATCGGCTGCGGCTTTGCGCTGGAGCGGTTCGACGAGCACCCGGCCTGGACCAATGACAGGGTGCCGGGGGAGTTCACTTTGGTGGCCACAAAGCCCGCCCGTTGACTGGGGCGGGCCTTTCGGTCGTGCTAGCGTTACGGTGGGCAATCACCCTTTTATCCGGTGTAGTCCTTCAATTCCCCCAGAAATTCCTGATAGTCGTCATCAGACCAACAGAATGTCAGTTCTTCTTCCGTAAAATCCTCCGGCCTGTCCCGCATGAAATCGTTTCCGATGTCATACCCGAACCTTCGCAGCACGGCTTCTGCAAACTCCCTGAAGAACATGCCGATAGCCGTTATGGCATTTCCGTCTTCGACGACTCCCTTGTGGATGAAGTTGCCTTTTTCCACAAACCCAAAAGTGTCTGCCATCTGCATAAAATAACCTGCGGTAAACTTCCTGCCGCTAAGGATTCCCGCTTTGGACAGCAGAATCGGTGCGGAGGAGATGGCCGCAAAGACAACATCTGAATGCATCCCGCTTCTAAGGAAATCAATCAGCCCGTCATCAAACAGCGCAGGCAGCGGATTGACCGTTCCCGGCAGGATTACGCAGTCGTAATCCATTATCCTTGCTTCTGCCGTTGTCTTGGTGGGGATGATGCGCAGGCCCTCCTCGCTGAAATATTCCTTGTCCTCGCTTGCGAGGAAATCAATCTTCTCACCGAACCAGATCGTGAGCGCAGACGTAAGACAGGTTATCTCCTGCAAAGAGAAGTCTGGATATAATAGAACCGCGAACTTCCTCATTCCTTTTCCCTCCATAGCTTTCAGTTTATCCGCCGCTTCCGCGCCGCGAATTCCGCGGCCTCCCTCACCCAGCCCATCAGTTCCCCGTCGAGCTCCGTCTCCTCCGAAATCATGACATGGTGGGTCCAGCGGTTGGGGTAGGGCTCCACTGCCGCGTCGATGCGGGGGGATTCCACCTGGCGCCCCAGCCCGAAGGTGATGACGATGTAGTGCCGTGGCCGCTCCCTGGCCTTCCGCACAGGCAGGAAGGAGACGAAAGCGAAGTTATGTCCGTTGGAAAATGCAATCTGCGTCTTCTGCACCCTGACCTGCACCTGGCCAATCTCCGAAAGCAGCTTTCCTGCGAACGCCTGGTACAGCGCCAGAGCCTCCGGCTTTCCCTCGAAGAACATAAGTGTATCCTGATCCATGCCGCAGACCTCCCCGTTATTTTCAGTCCAATGTCAGCTCCATGGCTGTCGCTGCCTAATCCACCAGCACCGGATTCTCCTCCACCACCCAGGGCAGGCCGTACTCGTTCAGCGCCTCCATGAAGGGATCCGGGTCGAACTCCTCCACGTTGAACACGCCGGGCCTCTTCCAGATGCCCTCCATCACCAGCATGGCCCCTATCATGGCGGGGACGCCGGTGGTATAGGAGATGGCCTGGGAGCCTAGCTCCCTGTAGCATTCCTGGTGGTCGCACACATTGTAGATATAGACCGACTTCTCCTTCCCGTCCTTCACGCCGGTAAAGATGCAGCCGATGTTGGTCTTGCCCACCGTCCGGGGGCCAAGGGAAGCCGGGTCGGGGAGCAGGGCCTTCAGGAACTGGATGGGCACGATTTCTTTTCCATCAAACAACACCGGATCCGTGCGCAGCATCCCTACGTTCTCCAGGCATTTCATATGGGTCAGATAACTCTGCCCGAATGTCATGAAGAAGCGGATGCGCTTCACCCCGGGGATGTTCTTAGCCAGGGACTCGATTTCCTCATGGTGCAGCAGGTACATGTCCTTCTTCCCCACCTGGGCAAAGTCGTACTCCCGCTTGATCTCCATGGGCGCGGTCTCCACCCAGCGGCCGTCCTCCCAGTAGGAGCCGTTGGCGGACACCTCCCGCAGGTTGATTTCCGGGTTGAAGTTGGTGGCAAAGGGGTATCCGTGGTCGCCGCCGTTGCAGTCCATGATATCGATAGAGTGAATTTCATCGAAATAATGCTTTAAGGCGTAGGCTGAGAAGACGCTGGTGACCCCGGGGTCGAAGCCGCTGCCCAGCAGGGCCGTGATTCCGGCCTGCTCGAAGCGCTCTCTGTAAGCCCACTGCCAGGAATAGTCAAAATATGCGGTGAAGCCCTCCTCCTTGCACCGTTTCTCGTACACTGCCCGCCAGGCGGGGTCTTCCGTGTCCTCCGCCTCGTAATTGGCGGTGTCGATGTAGTCAACCTTGCAGGCCAGGCAGGCATCCATGATGGTCAGGTCCTGATAGGGCAGGGCCAGGTTCAGCACAGCCCCCGGCTGCTCCCTTTCTATCAGGGTAATCAGCTCCTCCACATTGTCCGCGTCCACCTGGGCGGTGGTGATCTTCGCCGCCGTGGTGCCCGCAAGCTTCTCCTTCAGGGCGTCGCATTTGGATACCGTGCGGCTGGCGATGCAGATCTCCGAGAACACATCCGCCTTCTTCGCGCACTTCTGGATGGCCACGGCAGCCACGCCGCCGCAGCCTATGATTAGTATTTTTGCCATTTTCTTCTCTCCGTTTCTTTTATCATACTCAAAAAGCCCCTACGCCTCATGTATCTCCACCTTCCGCAGCAGCCTCTCCACATAGGCCGGCAGGCAGAAGGCTCCCGTGTGGAGCCTGGGGGTGTAGCATCTGGTCTCCAGCCCTCTCTCCGACCATCTTTCCGGGTTCAGGTCGTGTACCGGATGGTATCTCCTGGAAGCGAAGCCGAAGAGCCAGTGCCCTGAGGGGTAGGTGGGGATATGGGCCTGGTACACCCTGCTGATGGGGAAGCTCTCCACGATACGCTTGTGGGCGCGCATGCAGGCCTTGGCGTCCGCCTCGTAGAAGGGGCTCTCATGCTGGTTCACCATGATGCCGTCCTCCCGCAGGGCCTTGTAGCAGTTCCCATAGAATTCCTTGGTGAACAGCGCCTCCCCGGGGCCGAAGGGATCCGTGGAGTCCACCACGATCAGGTCGTATTCATCGGCCTTGCGCCGCACGAACTTCATGCCGTCCTCATAGTAGATGTGGACGCGGCTGTCCTCCAGGCCGCAGGAGACTCCCGGCAGGTATTGTCTGCATACGGTGACCACCTGCTCGTCGATTTCCGCCAGGTCGATCCGCTCCACCTCCGGGTACTTCACCAGCTCCCTGACGATGCCGCCGTCTCCGCCCCCGATGACCAGGACGTCCCGCACCCGCGGGTGCACCGCCATGGGCACATGCACCATCATCTCGTGATAGATGAATTCATCCTTCTCCGTGAGCATCATGTAGCCGTCCAGCGTCAGGAACCGCCCGAACTCCGGGGACTCGAACACATCGATCCGCTGGAAACTGCTCTCCACGCCGCATAGCTGCCGCTCCACCTTGATGGAAAGCTTTACATCCGGTGTATGCTGTTCCGAAAACCATAATTCCATGCCCGCACCTCCTTTTTGTCTTCTCAGATACCATCTGTATTACATTCATATCTTTCCCTGTTATGGATAACCTGACATTCATTTTGCACTAAAAACATTATACAAATAGCGCAAAAGACCCCGTATTGCTACGAGGTCTTAAATGAATGCTGCCCGCTAAGGGCAATGTCTTCTATGCTGCCGGTAAACGGCAATGTTTTCAACACATTCATTAGATACCCCAGTATATTCAAAAATCAATAAACAATGTATTACTTTGCAAATCTTTTCATTACTCTATAGCCTTTTCCCTTTATTCCATCCACTCCTCCCGCAGCACATTCAGCCGTTCTATCCCCGCATCCTCCGGCCCGGTCATGGAGCAGCCCTTCTCCTTGGCGTAGACGATGTACTCCAGGATCTCCTCCGTGATCTCCTCCCCGGGAGCCAGGATGGGGATGCCCGGCGGGTAGCACATGACGAACTCGCTGCAGATCCGCCCCTTCGTCTCCAGCAGGGGCAGGGACTCCTTCTCCGCGTAGAAAGCGCTCTGGGGCGACACCGCCACCTTGGGCTCCACGTACTCCTGTGTATATAAATCCGCATTGTCCCTGCTGTATTTGCGCTTGATCTCCTCCAGCGCCCCGATCAGGCGCTCCATGTCCCGCTCCCTGTCCCCGATGGAGA
>CAMTBF010000244.1 GCA_947068385.1 uncultured Lachnospiraceae bacterium | reverse complement strand
TAGTCTTCAGTACGGAATTTAACTTTACAAGTGGAATTTAACTTTTCATTCAACCGAAACGGAAGGCGCGTGGGGGCGGCATGCAAATCAGAAATCCGGATGCGGATTCGTGTCCCGCGAAAAATGATTGCCGTATTCTGTTTTCTGTGCTATAATAATGCGAATGTTTTGAAGCGAATGTTCTGAGACAGGATGCCCGCCCGGCAGACCGGGCCTGTGCCGGAGAGGTCCGGCGCGGGCTTCCCGATGCGAAGGAGCGGGGGAAGGGAAAAGGCGATGAAGGCTTTTTTGATTTTGGAAGACGGTACTGTATTCAAGGGGGTCCATATCGGGGCCGAGAGGGAGGTCGTCAGTGAAATCGTGTTCAACACGTCCATGGCAGGCTATCTGGAAGTATTGACCGACCCCTCCTATGCGGGGCAGGCGGTATGCATGACTTATCCTCTGATCGGCAATTACGGCATCTGCAAGGATGACATGGAATCCTTAAGACCCTGGCCGGACGGGTTCATCGTGCGGGAGCTTTCCCGCGTCTGCAGCAATTTCCGCTCCGATATGAGCATCCAACAATTCCTGGAAGAAAACAATGTGCCGGGCATCTCCGGCATCGATACAAGGGCCCTGACGAAGCTTCTTCGGGAGAAGGGCACCATGAACGGCATGATCACCACGAAAGAATATCCGGATGTGGCGCAGGTACTGCCCAGCCTAAAGGCCTACACAACGGGTAAGGTGGTGGAGAAGGTGAGCTGCAGGGAGAAATATGTGGTAAAGCCTACCCTCCGGCTGGAGGACAACGGTCCCTTATCCGGCGCTGCCAGGTTCGACAGGGAAGCCTATGAAAGGGGCGTCCGGGAGCCGCGGCCTACGCTGGTGAAGGAGCTGAACGGCGCAGGGCTTCGGGTGGCGCTTATGGATTTCGGGGCCAAGGCAAATATCATTCGCTGCCTGACGGAGAGGGGCTGCGAAGTGACGGTGTATCCGGCATGGACGACGGCGGAGGAGATCATCGCGGATGGGCCCGACGGCATCATGCTCAGCAACGGCCCCGGAGATCCTAAGGAATGTACTTCCATCATAAAGGAAGTAAAAAAGCTCTACGACACGGACATCCCCATCTTCGCCATCTGCCTGGGCCATCAGCTCATGGCCCTGGCCACCGGGGCGGATACTTATAAAATGAAATACGGCCACCGGGGCGGGAACCATCCCGTAAAAGATTTGGCGACCGGCAGGGTGTACATTTCTTCCCAGAATCACGGCTATGTGGTGGACATGGACAAGCTGGATCCCAAAGTGGCGGTGCCTGCCTTCATCAATGTCAACGACGGCACCAACGAGGGCCTTTCCTACACCGGAAAGCGGATCTTCACCGTCCAGTACCACCCGGAGGCCTGCCCCGGGCCACAGGATTCCCGGTATCTGTTCGACAGGTTCATAAAAAGCATGAGAAAGGGAGGGAGCGAAAATGCCTAAGAATCCAAACGTAAAACGAGTCATGGTCATCGGCTCCGGCCCCATCGTCATCGGCCAGGCGGCGGAGTTCGACTATGCGGGCACCCAGGCCTGCCGCTCCCTGAAGGAGGAGGGCGTGGAGGTGATTTTGGTGAACTCCAACCCCGCCACCATCATGACGGATCGGGACATCGCGGACAAGGTGTACATCGAGCCCCTCACCGTCCAGGTGCTGGAGCAGATCATAGAGAAGGAGAAGCCGGACAGCATCCTGCCCACTTTAGGCGGCCAGGCGGGCCTGAACCTGGGGATGGAGCTGGAGGAATCTGGGTTCTTAAAATCCCACGGCGTGACCCTTCTGGGGACTACCGCGGCCACCATCCGCAACGCCGAGGGGCGGCAGGAGTTCAAGGATCTGATGGAGCGCATCGGGGAGCCCTGCGCGGCCTCCAAGGTGGTGGAGACCGTGGAGGAGGGCGTGGCGTTCACGAATTCCATCGGCTATCCCGTGGTGCTGCGCCCGGCCTACACCCTGGGAGGTTCCGGCGGCGGCATCGCCTACAACCAGGTGCAGCTGGAGGAGATCCTGGAGAATGGCCTGCGGCTGTCCCGGGTGGGCCAGGTGCTGGTGGAGCGCTGCATCGCGGGCTGGAAGGAAATCGAGTACGAGGTCATGCGGGACAGCGCAGGGAACTGTATCACCGTCTGCAATATGGAGAACATCGACCCTGTGGGCGTGCATACAGGAGACAGCATCGTAGTTGCCCCTTCTCAGACCTTAAGCGACAAGGAGTACCAGATGCTGCGCACCTCCGCGCTGAACATCATCAATGAGCTGGAGATCACTGGGGGCTGCAACGTGCAGTTCGCCCTGCATCCCACCAGCTTTGAATACTGCGTCATCGAGGTGAACCCCAGGGTGAGCCGTTCCTCCGCCCTGGCCTCCAAGGCCACGGGCTACCCCATCGCCAAGGTGGCGGCCAAGATTGCCCTGGGCTATACCCTGGATGAAATCAAAAACGCTATCACGAAGAAGACCTACGCCAGCTTCGAACCCACGCTGGACTACTGTGTGGTGAAGATACCCAGGCTTCCTTTCGATAAATTCATCACGGCTAAGCGCACCCTGACCACCCAGATGAAGGCCACGGGAGAGGTCATGGCAATCTGCGACAATTTCGAGGGTGCGTTGATGAAGGCCATCCGCTCCCTGGAGCAGCATGTGGACTGCCTGTCCAGCTATGATTTCAGCGATTTGACCGCTGAGGAGCTGAAGGGCAAGCTGAAGGTGGTGGACGACCGCAGAATCTGGATGATAGCCGAGGCTGTCCGCAAGGGCATCCCCTATGAGGAGATTCACGACATCACAATGATAGATGTGTGGTTCATCGATAAAATCGCCATCCTGGTGGAGATGGAGGAGGCCCTGAGGACACAGGAGCTGACTCCGGATCTGCTGCGGGAGGCCAAGCGGATAGAGTTCCCGGACAGTGTGATTGCAAGGCTCACCGGAAAGAGCCAGGCGGACATCCGTGCCATGCGCCATGAGAACGGCATCCGTGCCGTCTACAAAATGGTGGACACCTGCGCGGCGGAGTTCGCTGCGTCAACTCCTTACTACTATTCCGTGTACGGAGGGGAGTGCGAGGCTGATGCGGAGGATTTGAATTCCGGGAAAAACCGCCGCAAAAAAGTCCTGGTCCTGGGCTCCGGTCCCATCCGCATAGGCCAGGGCATCGAGTTCGACTATTGCTCCGTGCATGCCACCTGGGCCTTCTCCAGGGCAGGGTACGAGACCATCATCATCAACAACAACCCGGAGACCGTGAGCACGGACTTCGATATCGCGGACAAGCTCTATTTCGAGCCCCTGACCCCGGAGGACGTGGGGGCCATCGTGGACATCGAGAAGCCGGACGGGGCAGTGGTGCAGTTCGGCGGCCAGACAGCCATCAAGCTCACGGAGAGCCTGATGAAGATGGGCGTGCCTATTTTGGGCACCAAAGCCGAGGACGTGGACGCTGCCGAGGACAGGGAGCTTTTCGACAAAATCCTGGAGGAGACAGGCATCCCCCGGGCGGCGGGAGGCACGGTCTACACTGCGGATGAGGCGAAAGAAGTGGCCAACCGCCTGGGCTATCCCGTGCTGGTGCGGCCCTCCTATGTGCTGGGCGGCCAGGGCATGCAGATCGCCATCTCCGACCAGGAGATCGAGGAGTTCATGGCCATCATCAACCGCATCGCCCAGGACCACCCCATTTTGGTGGACAAATATCTCCAGGGCAAGGAAATCGAGGTGGACGCGGTCTGCGATGGCACGGACATCCTGATTCCCGGCATCATGGAGCATATCGAGCGCACGGGCGTGCACTCCGGGGACAGCATCTCCGTCTACCCCGCCCATACCATCGGGAAGCTGGTGAAGGACAAGATTGCGGAGTACACCAGGCGGCTGGCAAAGGCGCTGCACGTAAAGGGACTTATCAATATCCAGTTCATCGCCATCGGAGAAGACGTATACGTCATCGAGGTGAACCCCCGCTCCTCCCGGACGGTGCCCTATATCAGCAAGGTGACGGGCATCCCCATCGTGGATCTGGCCACGGAGGTCATCCTGGGCAGGACCATAAAGCAGCTTGGCTACGAGCCGGGCCTGCAGCCGGAGGCCCAGTATTATGCCATCAAGATGCCGGTATTCTCCTTCGAGAAGATTCGCGGGGCGGAGATCAGCCTGGGGCCCGAGATGAAGTCCACGGGAGAGTGCCTGGGGATAGCGAAGGAGTTCCACGAAGCCCTCTACAAGGCCTTTTTAGGCGCAGGGGTGAACCTGCCCAGGCATAAGAACATGATCATCACGGTAAAGGACGCGGACAAGGGCGAGGCCATCGAAATCGGACGGCGCTTCGCGAAGCTGGGCTATACCATCTACGCCACCAGGAGCACTGCCGCGGCGCTGAACGAGGCGGGGGTCAAGGCCAGGAAGGTGAACAAGATTTCCCAGGAATCGCCCACCGTCATGGATCTGATCCTGGGGCACCGCATCGACCTGGTGATCGACACCCCCACCCAGGGGCGGGACAAGTCCCGGGACGGCTTCCTGATCCGCCGCACTGCCATAGAGACAGGGGTCAACTGCCTGACCTCCCTGGACACCGCCAGGGCCCTGGTGACCAGCCTGGAGAACGCGGGCCGGGAGCTGACGCTGGTGGACGTGGCCCGGCTATAGGAGGCGTGCGGACTTACGATCCGTCCATTGAGCCCGCAGATGAGCGGGGACGCTGTCCGGGATGGACGCGCATGCGCAGAGGCGGATCTGAAATATGGAAGGGGCAGGAAGTAAATAGGACAGAATGAGGATTTTGAGCATTCCAAGGGAGAATAGACTATGGGTATGACCAATGCACCTAAAATACTGAAGAACAAGACGTTTCTGTACCTGACGGAATTCTTCGCGGGCATGTCCGTGATGGCTGTGGAGCTGGGGGCCAGCAGGCTGCTTGCGCCCTATTTCAGCTCCTCCCAGATCGTGTGGACGATCATCATCGGCACCATCATGATCGCCATGGCCCTGGGGAACATCTATGGCGGGCGCAGCGCGGACAGGAATCCGGATCCCGGGAAGCTCTACACCAGGATGCTGATCGCCGCGGTGTGGATCGCTGCCATTCCCGTGGTGGGGAAGTATATCATCCTGGGGATCTCGGCACTGCTGATCTTCTCTGTGAGCTCGAATTTCCTGATCGTGGCGGCCTTTGCGGCCTGTATGGTGATATTCGTGTTCCCGCTGTTTTTGCTGGGCACGGTGACGCCCTCCCTGGCGAAATATTCCGTGGGCAACCTGGAGGAGAGCGGCAAGGTGGTGGGGACGCTGGGGGCCTTCAACACCATCGGCAGCATCATCGGCACATTCGTGCCCACCTTTGTGACGATTCCCTCTGTGGGGACTTCTGTCACCTTCCTGATCTTCGCCGGGATTCTGCTGGCGCTGGCTATCGCATATTTTATCAGCGCGGCGGGAAAGAAGGGGGTCTCTAAGCTGGGAAGGGCCGCTGCTGCCCTTCTGTGCTATCTGCTGTGCTGCGCTTTGGGGTATTCCGACAGCTTCGCCTTCTGGGAGACCAATCTGGCCTACGAGGGGGAGTCGGTCTACAATTATCTCCAGGTGAAGGAAAATGACAGGAGCGTCATACTTTCCACCAATGTGCTCTTCGGCGTCCAGTCCATCTATATGAAGGAGCAGGGGCTCACGGGCATGTACTATGATTACGCCATGGCTGCGCCTCTGATGGTGGAGGGGAAGTCGCCGGAGGACTGCAGGGTATTGATCCTGGGCATGGGCACCGGCACCTATGCCACACAGTGCAGGAAATATTATGGGGACATGGACATCGAGGGCGTGGAGATCGACGAGAAGATCACGGCCCTTTCCCGGGAGTATTTCCACCTGCCGGAGGACGTGCCCGTGACCACCTATGACGGCAGGGCCTTCCTGAACGCGGTGGAGGAGAAATATGACGTGATCATGGTGGACGCCTATCAGGACATCACCATCCCCTTCCAGATGTCCTCGGTGGAGTTCTTCACATTGGTGAAGGAGCATCTGGCGGAAAACGGCGTCATGGTGGTCAACATGAGCATGCGGGGCAGGGAG
>CAMTBF010000243.1 GCA_947068385.1 uncultured Lachnospiraceae bacterium | reverse complement strand
CTTCTAGAAAATCTTTTTTATTTTCCTCTTGACATTTCACCAAATTGCTGTTTTTAGTTCCGCAGAAAGCCTCCCCATCACCCAAACATGGGCAGAGAATTTCGGCCGCGAAAGAAATGCGTCCGTCAATCCTCTGGGCACTGACTCGGCCTTCAGCTGTATTCCAGATGCTCTTCTTTGCTGTATAGTTTAGCATGAATCCCTTTTTTGATATTGCGGAATTTTGTTTGTAATTGTAAATTTTTACTTATCTCTGCCGAAAGCTCCAGCGCAAAAAGACCGGCGCGGGAAGCAATCTGCCTCCGGGCGCCGGCCTGTTCTGCGTCTGTATTACTTTTTTGCCATGTATTATACCAACTGCGAACTACAAAACAATTCCATTTTTTCTATATCCTTAATCTTGACTACTTCGCAATTCACCAGAATAGATGCATCTTCATAAAACTCATCGTTATATAAGCCAACTATCTTCTGTCCACTTTTTAATGTCACTCTGACATTTTTATCATACATATCATCATAATATTTTTCGTGAAATTCTTCGCTTATTGCAAAACTAGTGTCATCATTTGAAATCATTGCCACTCCATAGAAAAAACCGCAATACCATTTATTATATGTTTCGTCCAAAAAATATCTACATGGGTGTTTGAATCTAAGTGTCATTCCGTCGTTTGCGCCATGAAATTCACATTTAATACTGCGATTTCTTCTCCCTCCTTTAACAGATAATATCAAATCCTATCATTCTGCTCTATTTTTCACTTTAGAGCTCTATTTTTTTCTCTTCATGACCTTGACAATTTGCGCATATTTCTATACAATGATATTGAACCACTGAAGTCGCAGATGCGACGTAGGTGGTGTTTGCATTCACTTGTTATTCATCTTCCAATACTATCCTTCCTGTTATATGGTAAAATATTTCCCCTATCCCTATAATAAATGATTTATCATGACAGCGCAATACAATTAATGAATTCATGACAACAAAACAAATACTATAAAAACAGAAAATAGCTGCCGATGCAACAATATCGGCAGCTACTTTCTTATAAATATACCGCAGGCAGCATGGCAGCGGCATCAATGCCCTTACCGGAATCAGGCCCGGTTCTCCACGCAGACCACTTCCCCCTCGGTGATGCCGTTTTCATTAAAGGCATCCACCCGGACGTAATACCGCTCAGCATCTGCCATCAGGGCGCGGATCTCCAGCTGCGTCCTGGCGAATACCCGGTAGCTGTGGTAGAGCTTATCCGGCCTGTGCCCCCAGAGCACCTCGTAGCCCATGGCATCTCCCTGCCAGCTCACCTGCATGGACAGACCATCCTCCGAGCGCAGGGCCTGGATCCGGGCCGTCTGAGCCGGAGCGCTTCCATTCCCTTTTCCGAATACCCGCAGGCCGCTGATACAGGCCGGGACATCGTAGGGGGTGGCAGTGACGGTAAGGCGGATGTACCTGGCGGTGACGCCCTCCTGGATGACTACAAGATCATGGGGCAGATCCGTCTCAGCCTCTCTCTTGTCCTCCAGGACGAACCATTTTCCGCCGTCCTCGCTTGCCTCCAGAAGCCACCGGGTGCGGAACTGCCGCTCTTCGATATACCGCTCCCCTCCTGTCTCGCCCGCCAGCTGCGCACCCTGGGGAAGCCGGTCAACCATGCCGAAATCGTCTGCGGAATTGATCTGCACGGCATTTACCAGACAGGGCTGCCCCAAATCCACCTGAATCCAGGGACAGGCGTCCTCCTTTGCCGCTTTCCACCAGGTCTGGATATTCTCGTCCACCACCGCGGCCTCGCCCTGATTTCCTATGGCAGATGCGGCATCTCCCACCTCCTCCGCAGGCATTTCCCGGCTGCTGGCGGTGACGGCCTTGCCGTAGCTCAACAGCATCCACTCCGGAAGCGCCCAGGAATCCTGCTTTTCCCCCGTGACGCACCGGGGCCAGTCCCCGTACCTCTGGTTGCAGAACAGTTCCCCGTCCCCATCAAAGCCAGCGGGCCAGATGCCGATGCGGCGCTCGAACTTGTGGGTGACGGAAATCCGCGAGGTGCTGGTATGCCACCAGTTGCCCGGAATGTCCTCCATGGTGGAGCCATGCCCCGCCCCAGGGCAGAACCCGCCGGGAGAGTAGGAGTAGGGATTGCTCTCGCAGGCGGTGAAAGGCCCCAACGGGCTGTCCCCCACATACACGCCGTCGCTGTACACATTATATTCCGTGCCTGGGCAGGCGTACTGCAGATAGTACCGATCCTGATACTTTGTCATCCAGGCCCCCTCGATGTAAGGGTCGTCTGAAATGGCGGCTCCCAGCATGGGACGCAGCTCCTCCGGCGCAGCCTGGATGGCCGGTGTGACATCCTGAATCTCCTCCGGACTGCAGCCCATCATCTTTGCCATATGCCCCTTCAAAAGCTGCAGCACGTCATTTTTGTCCGGATCGTACTCATGGTCTTCCCCTGTGCGCTCAAAGCCGTGCTCTGTCTTGCAGTTCCCAATCAGCACCACCGGCTCCCCTATCCGCTCCATGGTATCCGGGTTCAGCTCCACGCCCCAGATGGGCGTCAGGTTGCTGCAGCCCCAGTAGAAATACAGCCGCCCGTCATCGTCCAGAAACAGGTTGGGGTCCCAGAAGTCAAAGGTGCCTGGAATACGCTCGAACACACCGCCCTCCGGGTCCTTCGTGCGGTAAAAATCACAGATTTCCCCCCGCCTGCTGGCGGAAAAATACATCCACTCCCCCACCGCCCGCACATCCGGGGCATAGTCGTAGACGGGAAGCCCATCCAGAGGGCACAGCTTCCAGTCCACCAGGTCTTCACTTACCAGAAAGCCCCTGGTCATGCTGGGGAAAAGGTAATACTTTCCCTTGAACAAAATCATGGACGGGTCTGCCGCCTCCCGGTTCAGGGTAAAGCCGTCGCCCTTTTTGTTGAACTGATACTGATAGGTAAAATTGATGGGATTGCAAAAATATTTCTTCACAAAAACATTCCTCCGTTCCTTCCGTTGCTTCTTCCAATTGCGTCTCGCTTCCCCTATCTTGCCGGGCTCCCTACAGCTGCCCCAGCTTCTCATACAGCCCCTGGAGCATGGCATTTAGCTTCACGGCATCCGGCACGGCGTTCACCATCCCCCTGGCCAGAATGTCGTTCAGCTTATAGGAGACCATGAACTTAATCTGCTCTTCCCCAATCTGGGAAAACATGCCCCCCGTGAACTCGTCAATCAGCTTCCAGGCCCGCTTGTCCCGGCAGAGCTCCCCGATGGTGCTGTCCCCGCCATAGGCATAGGGGTTGGGGCCCTTCACCACAAGCTCCGCCCGGGCGAAGATGTCCCTGCTGGAAGTCCCCAGGGACAGGACCCACTTTCCGGTGGGCAGCACCCACTTCCGCTTCTTCGGGTCGAAGCAGCGCAACGCCTCCCGCCGTAAAACCACCTCCAGCACCCGCTCCTCCCCCGGCTCCAGAGTCACCTTGCCGAAGCCCAGCAGCTCCTTCACGGGCCGCAGGATATGGGGCGCCGCTTCGCTGCCGTAGACCTGCACCACCTGGCTCCCCTTTCTGGCGCCGGTATTCTTCACCCGGACGGGTATGGCCAGCGTCTCCTCCCCCTCCTCCAGGTAAAAGCTCTCAAGCACCGGGGAAAGGGCAAATTCCGTGTACCCCAGGCCGAAGCCAAAGGGATACCGCACGCCCAGCCCCCGCTTCTCATAGCTGCGGTAGCCCACGAAAATCCCCTCCCCATAGTACACATCCTGAGCCTCGCCGGGGAAATTGGGGTAAGAGGGCGTGTCCTCATACCGCTCCGGAAAGGTCATGGGAAGCCTGCCCGACGGCTCCGACTTGCCAAAAAGCAGATCCGCCGCTGCCGCTCCCCCCATACAGCCAGGGATGAAAATCGCAAGGATGGCATCCGCATAGGGCTCCCAGGCCCGCATGTCCACCGGCCCCGCCACATTCAGCAGCACCACGGTGCGAAGCCCCCTCTCCTTTGCCTCCCGCAGGATTTCCGGCAGCCGCTCCCTGTCCTCAGGCTCGATGTCCATGCAGTCCCTGTCCACGTTCTCCCCGGCGGGAGCCGTCACCGTGTACACGATAGCCTCCGCACCCTCCCACTCTTCAAAGCGCAGAGAGGCCCGGGGAAACCGCTTTCTGCTCTCCTCCAGAGGATTGCCGTGGAGCCCTGTGACCACCGCCGTGGAGCCGCTGCCGCATTCCAGAAGCTCCCTGCTCCTTTTCCCCCAGAAAGCCACATGGGCGTCCTCCGCCAAAGGCAGCGTCCCGTTCTGGTTCTTCAGCAGCACGCTACCTGCCGCAACGGCCTTGCGGGCTGTCTCCAGCAGGGCCTCCTGGTCATACTGCAGTGAAATCCGGCTCTGCTCCTCCCGGATATCTACGATGGTTCCCAGGAGCCTGGACACCCTTTCGTCCAGCACCTCCATGGAGAGCCTCCCCTCCTCCACCGCCCTGGCGCATTCCCTCATGTCATTGGGGCCGCACAGAATCAAGTCCATGCCCGCTTTCAGGGAGCCCGCCTTGTCCTGGGCCGCCGCGCCCCAGTCGCTTACCGTCAGCCCCTGAAAGCCCCATTCTCCCCGCAGCCAGTCCGTGAGCAGCTCCGGGTTGTAAGAGGTGAACTTCCCGTTCACCGCGTTGTAGGCGCTCATGATGGCTTTCACTTTTCCCCACTGTATGGCGCTGCCGAAGCCCCTGCCGTAGATTTCCCTCAATGTCCGCTCCGACACATGAGTATCTTTGGTATTCCGATCCGTCTCCTGGTTGTTGGCGAGGAAATGCTTTGCGCAGGCTCCAACGCCGGTGCTCTGGATTCCCCGTATAAAGGCGGCCGCCGTCTCCTCCACCAGCTCGGGGTCTTCCCCGTACATCTCATAATTGCGTCCGCCCAAAGGATCCCGCATGATGTCCACATTCGGCCCCAGGGTCACGTCCACCCCGGCCCTGCGCATCTCCCATCCCACGGCCCTGCCGGTCTCCTCCGCCAGGGCAGGGTCAAAGGCCGCGCCGATGTTCACGCCGGACGGAAAGCTTATGAACTCTTTGCCGTCCGGCCGAAAGCCACGGATATGCTCTATCAGCCCGCTGTATACTGTGTCCTCCCGGTATTTTTCTTTTGTCTCCTCCAAATCCCCGCCGCACAGGGCCACCACTTCCGGCCCCGCATAGGGAATCCTCTGAAGCAGCTCCGGGTCTGTGTTACGCTTCGGCGAAGTGGTGTAGTCCAGCACCACCTGGGCGCCGTTGACCCCCGTCACACCGTCCGCCAGGCACAGGGACGGGATGTCCATATCCGGTATGGCCAATGTGTGGCAGGCCTCGTAGGCCCCCGCCAGGTTCAGCTTCTCCTCCAGGGTAAGCTCCGCCACCACCCCAGGGATGGAAGCCCTGTCTGTCAATTGTTTTCTCATTTTCACTTCTCCCTCTCCTGTTTCATGTCATACCGTCAAATACAATTGCCTGTCTTTCTTCCTGGTTCCAGTACAATCAGATGGCTCAATATTTATATAGCTCTATATAGAGGCAGCCAGGCGCCGGCCCAAAATTGAACTGCATCTGTTCATCCCCGTTCTGCCGATGGCCGGGCACCCACTCCCCATTCACGACAGTGCCGTCTTCCAGCTTCAACGCCCTTACTTTCTTATTCTCCCCGGCTTTCGCCCGAAATGTCAGACGGTGCATCATCCCCACGAGCAGGAACCGGTTCGCCTCCAGCTCGAACACTGCCCCCGTGGAAATCGGCAGGCCCTCCACTGTGGGGAAATAATCTACAACGATATCGTACTCCCGGAATGTAAGATAAGTCCCCAAATCCGTCTCCGAGCCGCGGATATAGCTCTTCATCTGCTCTGTACCGCGGTACCGCAGATACAGCGGCTTCAGGTTCTCCAGCAGACCATAGACCCTGCTCAGATACTCCTTTCCGCCCTCTGTATTGAACATAATCGGATTGATGTTCAGCGCCTCCATGGTCTCTTTCGTGGGCTTCATGACCAGCTCCGGCGGCAGGCCCAAATCCTCGATTCCAAAGGGGGAATAGCAGATTGCGACATGCCCCATAAATGCATAGAACGCATAGGAAGCTGTCACCGCGTCCTTTCTC
>CAMTBF010000242.1 GCA_947068385.1 uncultured Lachnospiraceae bacterium | reverse complement strand
AGTTCAGACGTGTGCTCTTCCGATCTTACTTATTATTAACAACAAAATTAACAGTAAATTCTCTCGCGTTATTTGTACTTATTGTAACAGTGTAGTGTTTACCTAATTCTAATTTATCATCGCCTACCTTAACCTCTACGGAATCTGCAAAAGTATTAGCCGATTCCTTTTCAAGGTCAAGTCCCTCGCTCAGCGTATCTGTAACCTTGAATACCGGATATTGTCCATCATAATTGGGAATAGGGTTAACAGTAACCGTGTAGCTAATCACATCGCCAACATTTACTGAAATAGCATCTGTATTAGTATCACCCGCAGGTCTGCTCGGTACAGTAGCTGTCTTGTCAAGAGTAGGCTTAGTGCTTACCTTAACCCATGCCACACCATTCGCAATATTCAGTGTAGAATTCTCAATAGCGCTTTCCCCATCATCATCTGCTACATAGGATGCGGAAACCACTATAGGGCTGTAGAATTTAGCATCAGCTCCCTGAACTAATACGAGATATGAACCAACCGGCACCTCCGCACTATAAGAATCGTCATTCTGTTTTCCCATTTCAACTACAAGCCCACTGACTACTGAATCTCCCTCGCCGATTGTCCACGTCTTACTCTCCGCATCTGTAGACAGCTTCATGCTCTCTTTAAGGCTAGCTAAGACTGTTACATCACTTAGCTTTGCCGCGTCTAAATAGCCATCTGAACCATTCAGCGAAGATACCAGTCCTTTATATTTTGAGGTAAAATATCCATCCTCCGTATTATACTCCGGCTCAACTATCTGACATGCATATACCTTTACAGGCGAAGTACCGTCTGTAGCTTCTGCATCAATGCCCTTCACTGCGATGGTTCCCTTATCAGTTGACTTACCCGTTACACCATTCGTTTTCAGTGTGGTCTCAGGATTCGTGCCGCTTGCCAGCGCCGTCACGCTCATCCCCAGAACCATAGCCATTGCCATGACAAAGGCTAAAATCTTCTTCATCTTCTTCATTTTTTCTTTCCTTTCTTGCTCGTCTGCTTTCTGTTTTCTGTTACATTTGCATTTCGACTTGCTTGATGCTTTTGGTGCTTCTGTGGTACTTTGTGTGTCCGTTCTGTATGTATCTTTGGTACGTTGGGACAGCCTTGCGTCCCATGCCCGGCGCGCTTTCGGCGGGGTGGGTATCCCATCCTGCGGGACGGGCATCTGACGGGTGGTGTCCGGGGAGCGTTACGGAGGTTCTCCGTCCGGCCTCCCCCGGCAGGAACTGCTGCCGAAACATCGTGCGATCCTCAGGGCCTCCCGCGCTTTCGCCGTCTTCACGGCCCTTGCTACTTTCTCAATCTCTCAGCACCTCCCCCCGAAGTTTGTATCTATATAGGATCAGGGCCGCCGCCATCATCAGCAGCATGCCGCCGATCGAATACCAATAGATTCCCATGCCGCCGGAATTGGGCAGTTCGTAGAAATAGAGGTTCGGTATGGTCAGCTCGATTTCGTCATTGGGAATCTTCCCATCGCTGCCCGCCTCTCCGCTGCCCGCAGTGACCTTAACCGACTTAAGCGTATCGCTGCCAACCGTCACTGCCTCATTATCCGGGAGATAGAGTGTCCCGTCTATGGTCACCCGCAGACCGTCCTGCGTCTGCGCTATCTGAATCTCGATGGGTTCAGGCAGCAGCCGATAGCCGCTGGGCGCTTTCTCCTCGTAGAGCCAATAGGTGCCGGGCTTCAAATCCCCAATGGTCACAGTGGCGGGGGCTTTATCCCCACCATCCTGATCTATCTCCGTGGTGTAGCGGAAAGCGTCTTGCTCCTCCTTAGGCAGCGATTTCACGGCTTCCGGCAGCACCTTGTCTTCCTTGCCCTTGTTCAGGTAGAGCATGAACTCCGCGCCCGCCAGCGGCGCATCCTGGTCGCTGACCTTGGAAATCTTGATGTCCACTTTCTTCGGCTTATACAGGTTGGTAAAGGTAAATGCCAGGCCGTCCTCGTCCATCGTGCCCGTCTGGGTGTATTCATAGCTGCCATCCGCCTTCTTAGCCACGGTCTGCGTCACACCGTCAGACTCTTCTGTCTTCGTTCCTCCGGACTCAAGGCCATCCCCCAGCTTCGGGATATATTCCGAAGTAAGCTTCACTTCCTCCACCCGATACGTGGCATCCGCGGAAAGGGTAGCAAACCTCGCCGTCTGGCCTGCCTTGATTGCAAACTCACCTTCATCCCATCCTCTGTCCTTTTGCCCTGTGGCATAATTCTCTTCCTTGTCGCCTGCGACTATGATGAAGACAGCGTCGTCTACCAGCTCATCTTCTTCTCCACCCTTACCCACTTTATACAGTAAGAAATGGAAATCCTCATCCGTGGCGGAGCCCTCCGCCTCCGCGTTCTCCACATGCTTCGTGACGGTCAGGGTGCCCTGCACGTCCATAGGGCTGTTGACGAAATGCAGCGTGGGCAGCAGGCCTGTGGAGCTCACGCTTACCTCCTGGGGCGGCTGCTCCGCATAGGAGGGATCCACCTTGATCACGCCGTCCTTCTCGATGAGCCTGCCGATCTCCTTTACCGTATAGGTGCTTCCCTGGGGGATTCCGCAGAAGACCGCTTCCTCGCCCGGCTTCAGGCGGAAGTAGCCATTGGCATCGGTGCTCCATCCCTGGGGGTCTTGTGCCGGACTCTGGGTTCCCGGCTGAGGCTCCGGCATTATCATCTCCTGGGACAAAATACCATAGCGGTAATACGTCTCCCCGCCCAGGGGATTGTTCTGGGCGTCCACAAGCTGGAAGGTGAACTCCACGTCCGGCTCCGTGTTGTCCTCCATGGTCTTCCTCACCCGGAACGAGGTGTTGGCATTGTTGAAGGTCACCGGGGAGGCCGGAATCCTGTCCCCCTCTTTCACCGCCGCCCCTGTGGGCCACCATCCGTCCGGACAGACCTTTCTTTCCTGGGCAGTGCCGCCGTCAGGAGGCTCCTGGGCCTCATCCTCGTCCGTATCGTCTTGCCCGACCGGATCCGGCTCCCCGGGGGCTACCTCCTCCGGCTCCTCCAGGATCTCCTCCACCCGGTAGCCCTCATTCCCGTTCACGTCCGCGAATACCGCCGTCTCGCCGGGGTAGAGGTAGAACCTCCCCTCCGAATCCGTGAGCCGCACGGTCTCCACGCTATCGCTCACCGGATTCTGCACGCTGTATTCCCTGCCTGCACTGCCGGAGAGCTCCAGCCGGAACCAGAACTTGGTGTCCTTTATGGCCTGGGGCATTTCGTACTCCGTCGGATAGGAGACCGTCTTTGTCACCTTCAGCTCCGTGCTGCTTACGTTTTCAGGCGTGTACTGGTTCTCGAATACGATGGTGCCCATGTCCGGCACTACGTTTCCGCTGCTGCCGCCCTGGGGGGACAGCAGCTCGTAGCCGTACTTCGCCATGCCGCGCTCCTCGTACACATATTCATCGCGCAGCTTTGGGTAGGTAATCTCTTCCTTGTCGCCGTCCATCGTGACAGTCTTGCGGCAGTATTCGTAGTTTGGATCCACCTTGAAACCGTCCCCCTCTGTTTTGGGATAGAGGTAATTGCTGCGCTCCGTGACCTCGTAGGCCACTCGGTTCCCCACATTCTTGAAAGTGGCGGTCTGGCCGTCCTCCAGCTCGAACACGCCGTTGCTGCTGGTCTCGAAGTCCACCACGCGGCCCCCTGACCTCCGGACGATCTCCCCGTTCCTGTCGGACAGGGTGTAGGCCACGCCGGGGGCAATCTCCGCTGTCCCGTCCCCGTTCAGGTCGAGTTTTAGCACGAACTGGAACTTCGCGTGCGCCGGAGCCTGGGCTCCAGCGGCCAGGGACGTCACTTTCTTCGTGATGCGCAGGTCGGGGGAGTCGTTGGGCTCGTTGGTGAAAGTGATGCGCGGCGCTCCGGTTCCCGCTGCGGATACGTCTATCGCACTTCCCGCCAGGAGACTGATGATGGTCAGGAGGGATAAAAGTTTTCTCATGCGATTCTTATGTTTCATAATCTTTACTTTGGGGTCTCCATTGTTCAAAAACCCTGCTCCTCCTTATCCATTATTCGCTAACAGATTTATAGCTGTTTGTAATTGTCCTCGTTGCCCCGGAAGCCATTTCATTCAGCTGAATAGAAATTTTCATCTGACTCTTATCTGCCGCGCCAATATCTACTGATAAATCTTGTAGTTCATATCCTGAAATATTATAATTACATTCTCTTAACGTATAGACACACACTTCCCCCCTAACTTTCGGAATTATCCATTTTACTTCTACGCCTTTCGTTACCTCCGTTTCGGATACTACATTCTCTCTATTCAGTATCATGTCATATTTTATTTCCCTCCCATCTGTGAGTGTACATTGAAGTGTCACAGCTATATAATGATTTTCCGGAATATCATCAAGTGTTATCCCATTTCCTGTAAATCGTTGGATTATATAGCATGGCAATGTCTTTTCCCATAAAGCATAGAGCGTTCTAGTTTCTCCATCACCAACAGAAATCATATAACCTGGCTGTTGCGTTGCCTCCCCATCTCTCCATCCCACAAATATATAGCCATTTCTTGTAGGAGGTGTCTTTGGTATGGTAAACTGATTGCTGGTCTGTGTTACCGTATCTGGCATACCTGCAACTTCTTCAGGAGAAACCCCCTCGCCCGGATGGTATGTCAATGTATAGGTTCGCTCCCATTGGGCCCTAAGAGTAATAGTCGTCATGTCAGGATTCATCTGAATCATATCTCCTCCATGGCAAATCACCTCATCTCTCAGACCATTAGCATTAACATAATAAGACCATCCCGTGAATTGATAATGCTCTCTAACAGGCACCTTATTCGATACTCTAAGATTAACTTGTTGCGTGTTACCGCCCGCCACAGACATCGTAGGTGTCGGTAAATTCGTGACCAAGTCACCCTCTCCATTTCCATCATATATCAGCTTATACTCTATAGGCGCGGGCAGATTGACCAGCATCAGGTTGTCGGTAAGCTTGGTGAGCTTCCCGCCAGGTGCTTTGGCCTCCGGCTCCAGGTTCACCAGGTCGTAGTTCTGGGTGGCGTAGGTATCCTCCGACACAATCCAAGCGGTGCCGTCCGGCACGTCCAGTATCACATACTGTCCGGCCCGCAGCTTGATTTCCCCGCCAGGCCCGGTGACGCCTTTTGTAGGGCCTACGACATCGGTGCCGTCTGTGTTGTGGATGGTGTATTCTATCCCTCCTCTCGGTTCGGATACCAGCTTATCATAGTTGGCGCTGCTGATATGCCCGACTTGAGTCCCGTACTCGCTGGTTCCCACCACCTGTTCCAGTATCATCGTGAATTCCTGATACGATTGCTTTTCCGTATATTTCTCAATCTCTATAGAAGATTTTGAGTTGGAGTTGTAGAAATAGGCTACACCGTTGAAAAAATCAGAGTCATGATAGTAATACCACTCCTGGATCCTCCAATCAGGGCTATCCTCATTTAACCCATAACCTGCCAACAGCCCCCATTCCTTTCCAGACTCCTCCGGAACTTCCACTATACGCAACATCGGCACCTTTTTCTCGCTGCACCATTTCCATATGTTCGAAATCATATTCTCGGCATAAAGGTTGATATATACAGCATCTTCCACAAACCAGACCTGAGGCAATCCTCCCTCCGGCTTTTCAAGCACAATCTTCCCATCACTTCCGGTAGCTTTTACTTCATTGGAAATCGGGCTTCCGTCGTTCTTAAAGACCGCATACTTGATGTTCTCCGCGGGACTCCATGTTTCTGTGGTGCTATCATACTTTTCCACTCTCCATACCAGCTTCTGTCCCGTAGGCACCTCGCTGGAGGCGGCAGTCATGCGCTTTCCGATTCTGGAGCCGTTGAACCCATCCAGGGATTTCAGCTCGTTTACGATAGTAGCAGTGGGAGTATCCTGCACTGTACCGCTGATGGAGCCGAAATTGGCCGGGTAGCTCTGGGTGACCTGTACATAGGTTGGTTTAGGCCTTGTGCTATCCATATCCACATCGCCGATATTGCTGTCATCCTTATCACCTATCTGGCTTTCAGCATCCGTAGCGCTTGCCTGATCCGGCCCATAAAAAATTTTCTTTCTATATTAAATAGCAAAATTTACACATTTTT
>CAMTBF010000241.1 GCA_947068385.1 uncultured Lachnospiraceae bacterium | reverse complement strand
GATTTCCGGGGATTTTCCATCGATTTGGACAAGTTTTCTTATTATCGGCTGTTGACATCAGGCCATAATGCCCCTAAAATGTAGCTAACAAAAGCACAGCGGTTCCGCCCCTGCAGAAGGGGCAGACGGGAGGCAATATGGACAACTATCTGGCGAGCCTTTTGACCGAACAGGTCAATGAAAGGACAAAAGAAATCGACCGTTGCGACACGGCGGGAATCCTGAACATGATCAATGCGGAGGACAGAATCGTCCCGGAGGCGGTGGGGAAGGAAATCCCCCACATCGCCCAAGCGGTGGACATGATCGTGGACGCCATCCGGGGCGGCGGAAGGCTCTTCTACTTCGGCGCGGGCACCTCCGGAAGGCTGGGCGTCCTGGACGCCTCCGAGTGCACCCCCACCTTCGGGGTCAGCCACGACCTGATACAGGGGCATATCGCCGGCGGGGACACGGCCCTGCGCAATGCGGTGGAGGACAGCGAGGACAGCGAGGAGCTGGGCAGGGACGAAATCGGGAGGCTGGGCATCACGGCCGCCGACGTGGTCACCGGCATCGCCGCCAGCGGCAGGACGCCCTATGTGCTGGGCGTGGTCAGGCAGGCTGCCGCGGTGGGCGCGAAGACCATCGGCATCACCACCAATCCGGACAGCATCCTGCAAGGGGAAGTGGACGTCTGCATCGCGCCCCTGACAGGCCCGGAGGCCCTCACGGGCTCCACCCGGATGAAGTCCGGCACGGCCCAAAAGCTGGTGCTGAACATGCTCACCACCGCCACCATGATCAAGCTGGGCAAGGTGTACGGGAACCGCATGGTGGACCTGAACGCCACCAACGGCAAGCTGGTGGACCGGGCCAGGCGAATCTTCCGGGATGTCACCGGCGGGTCGGAGGAGGACGCCCGGAAATACCTGGACGCCGCCAACATGCGCACGAAGCTGGCCATACTGATGTACCTCTCCGGGCTGGAGGCCGCCGAGGCACAGGCCGTGCTGGACGAAAACGGGGACAATCTGCGGCAGGCACTCTCCCGGCTGGGCATCGGCGCTCCCGGGACGGGCTGCGCCAGCGGCCTCTGACAGCCGACACCTGGGGCGGCAGCACAGTCCTTACGGGGCGTAGCCTCTGATCCATTGCCCCCCCGGAGAGAGGGACAGCCCGGGAGCCGCCCCTCTCGGCCAGGGAAATCCGGAATACCGGAGGGAGTTCGAGCATGAAAGACTATTCGGGAAAATATTATATCGGGATGGACGCCGGAGGGACGGGGACTTCCGTCCTGGTGTCAGACGGCGAAAAAGACCTTTTTCAGATGAAGACGGAAGGACTCAACTGCAACAGCTTCCCCCGGGAGCGGATCGCCAAGTCCCTGCAGGACGTGGCGGAGGGGCTTAAGGGGAACGGGTATGCCCTGGCGGACTGCGGTGCCATCGCCATCGGCGCTGCGGGGAACAACAATCCCGCCGCCGACGCCCTTCTGCGGAATCTCCTGGAGGGCTGCGGCTTCCGCTGTCCGGTCACTGTCTGCAGCGATGCGGACGCGGCGCTGTACGGCGCTCTCGGGGAGGAGGACGGCATCCTGCTGGTCTCCGGCACAGGCTCCATCTGCCTGGGGCAGGCCCGCGGCGGACGGGAGAGATACCGGGCCGGGGGCTTCGGGCATCTCATCGACGACGAGGGCAGCGCCTATGCCATCGGCCGGGACATCGCCGCCGCGGTGGTGAAGGCGGAGGACGGCAGGGGGCCTGAGACCACCCTGCGCAGCGCCCTGTTCGGGCATCTGGGGATATCCGGCTCCTCGGAGCTGGTGGGGTATGTCTATGACATGAGCCATACCAAAAAGGACATCGCCAGGCTGGCCCGCCTGATCTCCCTGCCGGAGAACGAAGGGGACAGGGCCACGGCACAGATTATCGGAAAAGCGGTAGACGGACTTCTGGAAATGGTGGCCGCCGTCTACGGCAGGATGGAGGCCCGCCGCTGCGGCCCAGGGCTCCCTCTGGTGCTGCACGGCAGCGTCCTGCGGGGCAATGCGCGGATCGCGGGGGAGCTGGCGGAGGCCATTTCCCACAGGCTTCCCGGGATCCGCATCGCACAGGCCCGGGCGGACGCCGCCCACGGCGCGGTGGGGCTGGCCAGACGGGGCGCGGGGATGCCCCGCTGACTCCGGCTCCATGCCCAGGCCAGATGCACCGCGGATTCCCACCCGGAAGCCGGAACGCAAAAACACCTTTCCGCCATGAGAAAGCCCCCAGGCCTCTCCATGACAGAAAGGTGCTTTATTTTGCTCCGTCCTTTTATAACGCCACGTCTACATTGCCGCCCGCCGGCGGGGGCGCGGCCGCGGAAGCCACCTCCGCCGCAGACCTTGTGTCCACCTGGACCGGAATCTCCACGCCGGCAAGCTGCAGGGCCACGCCGCTGTCGCTCCCGGGCGAGGCGGCGTCCTGCCTCTCCTTCTCCAGCTGGCTGAAGAGGGCCCGCAGATATTTCATGTCGGCCTCCACGATCTCCCGCATCTCGTCCGCCCTGTGCTTCTTCTTCAGCTGCTCCAGCTCCTGGGGATCCATGTCCGTCCGGGCCGTCTGTATCAGCTCCAGCATCTCCAGCTCCTGTTCCTGGGCCAGCTGCTCCATCTCCTCCTGGAGCTCCTCCATGAGCTCCTCCATCTCCTCGGCGCTCATCTCGGCGAACTCGGCGGCATCCAGCTCCTGGCCCTCCTCTCTCCTGTCCTCTTCGTCCAGGCCGGCCTGCCATGTGCCGCCGCCGTGTTTTTCTATATACTCCTCCTGCTGGAGGTGCTTCATGCGCTTCTTCGCCACCCGCTCCATCCGCTCCGCGTGGCGGATGGCGGCCCTGACCTCTCTGTCGTTGTACTTGCCGCTGGCCAGCTTCCTGCGCAGGTTCACGGTCTCCGTCTTGGCGCTGGCCAGGACCTGCCTGGCGTTGCCGGAGGTGGTGGCCTGTGTGATCATGGTGGATATCCGCCTCTGCTTATAGCCTAATTTCTTCAGCTTTTTCAGGCTCTGGCTGTGGATCGTGATCGTGCCCACCTTGGAGCCGTCCTGCCTCTTTATGGTGACCTGCCTTACGCCGGTATTCCTGTTCGTGTTGACCTCTATGCTCATATCGTGACCCCCTTGTCCCTCTGGCGCATCCTTGCGTCTACGAGCTTTTTTATTATATCGGCTTTTGCCCGGAAAAAATAAGCGGGACAGGGCGGAAACGAAGGGGTGGGAAAAAATTTGTCATCGCGGCGGATACATGATAGGATAAAGGAGGTGCCGGGCAGGCGAATCCCCGGAAACGGCCGGAGACGCTGCCGGACAAATGGTGTCCGGTCAGAAAAATCATGCCATTCTCGTTTTATGTCCTGTGAAACAAAGCCGCGCTTTGCTATCCTGGCATCGAAAGGAGGTTCCGATATGGAACAGAGGAAAATGGGAAGCTTTTTAAGGACGCTGCGGAAGGAAAGAAACCTGACGCAGGAACAGTTGGCGGAACAGTTCAACGTATCCTCCCGGACTGTCTCGCGATGGGAAACCGGAAGCAATGCGCCGGACCTAAGCACCCTGATTGAGATCGCGGATTTCTATCAGGTGGACGTCAGGGAAATCATTGATGGAGAAAGGAAGAGGAAGGACATGGACAGTGAGACGAGGGATACTTTAAAAAAGGTGGCGGCATACGGCGATGCGGAAAAGGATAAGGTCAGGAAGCATATCAATTCGGTCATGTCGGCGGCAATGATACTGCTTTTGTTCTCCCTGCTCCTGGACATGACGGAGGGGTTCGGCTTTATCCCCGCGCGTCCCTGCCAGAACATGAGCAATCTTGCCGTGGGGCTGACGCTGGTGGGCTTTGCGCTGAACCTGCTGCATATGAACGGCACGCTGGACAGAATCGGGGCGTGGCTGGGGCGCTCGAAGTAAGCGCAACCCCCTGAAATGAAAATATGGTTTCATTTTGGGGGGTTTTGCGATATAATAAAAGCAGCAAAAAGGAGAGGCTGTGGTATAGATGATTAGTCGTACAGAAATATTTGATACTTTAAAAGGGGTATACAATAAATATGATGGAATCCGGCTAGGGCTTGCAGGGTCGTATGCAAATAATATGGCTACCAAAAACAGTGATATAGATGTCGTCATAGACGGCGATTCTATGCGAATGGACATAGCCGAATATATAAAAAGCCTGTTCCTGCTACCGGTAGACATATTATGGCTTGAACTGCTAAAAGAAGATGATGAAGAAATGGACAGATTCGCCCGCTCTATAGGGATTCCCGAGAATGAGTATTCTGTTTATAAAACTATTAGGAAAGAGGTGCAATGGGTTGACAAAGTCTTATAGCAAGGACATTCAGCTACTATTAAAAATATCGGAAAACCAACATAAAATCATTAAAGTGATTAAGGATTTCGGTTGTACAGAAAAGGATTTGGAGGCGAATGAATATGCATTTGATTTATGCGCTTTGTATATGTCTCAAATAGGTGAAGCAAGTAAATATCTCACAGATGAAACCAAACAATATTTCCAATATTTCGACCCCTCCGTCACAAACTATTTTAGGAACATGATAGACCACATCTATGAAAAGGTAAATAAAAAGTATCTGAAGGCTTATATTTTTGGCATGATAAAGCAAGAAGCAATAAAGGAAGTAATCGAGCGGATAAGCTTCTGCAAAACTCATGCATCAGACAGATAGATATACGAATTTTTGGAAGAATTATAGAGAAAGCGGCAGCCTAACACACTGCTATTCGCGATATGATAGGAAAACTAATAGAACAAATCACCCTATGCAAAATCCCTGCCGGGTGGTGCGGGAAAACAAGAGAAGCAGCGAGGGCATCTTATGAAAGTCGGAATCATATGTGCGGGCGATGAGGAGCTGGCCCCTTTTCTGCCGATGATAGAAGGCTGTAGGAGCACCGAAAAGGCCATGCTGAAGTTCTATGAAGGCCAGATCCAGGGGGTGGAAGTGGTCGCCCTGTTCTGCGGCGTGTGCAAGGTGAATGCCGCCATCGCATCCCAGCTCCTGATAGATGCGTTCGGCGCGACTATGATCGTCAATTCAGGGACGGCAGGCGGGATGAGCCCCAGTCTCGAAATATTGGATACGGTGATTTCCACGGAAGTCTGTTACCATGACGTGGCGCCGGATATCCTAACGGAGTTCCACCCATGGATGGAATCCGTATATTTTGCGGCAGACCCCTGGCTGACGGAATTGTCGAAAGCCGCTGTGGAAAAGAGGAAGCCCGCAGGGAGGGTGTTCTGGGGGCGGATGGTGACGGGCGAGTCCTTCATCACAGAGGAGGGGCGGCAGAGGATCAATGATGCATTCGCGCCTTTAACGGTGGACATGGAGACCGCAAGCATCGCCCATGTGTGCTATGTGAACCGCATCCCCTTTCTTGCGATCCGATGTGTCACGGATACCGCCGCCCACAGCGGAATCGGCAATTTCGAGGAGAACTGCGCCAGGGCCTCTGCCATCGCCAGGGATGTCGCGGTGGCTTTGTTGGGGGAGATAGCATTGTCACAACGAGGAGGTTTATGATGCCCTGTTCCATGGAGGAATCCTTGCTGCGGGACAGTTTTGTTATTCCGCAAGTAGGTATAGGCCAGTGAAAATCAGAGTCGAGAGAGGAGAAAGCCATGATAGGACTGGATGTGTTCAAAAAACCCTGATGGTTTTCATTGCTTTGCAATTGTGTGGGATTGACGGAAGAGGACTTTGGAAGCTACAGTGGCATTCAGCGGAGGATCGCGTATGTTAGAAATACCGGAAAGAGTGAATTATGGTGAATGGGATGGCAAAGATTTTATTATTCCGGCGCACTTGCAGCTAACAAATGATAGTTTTCTTCATGAAGCTATAGAGGTTTTTTATGAAGCAGGAGGATATGACTTTTTTAAGGTTATTGACCCAAGAAAGTATGCCACGAGATGGTTGGATTTTGTGGGTGGTTTATACTCAGATATGGAAAAAGGAAAGTACAGAAAGGATGGAAAATTTCATAAAAATCCCCTGGCCGATGAAGATAGGATCTCATTGAAAGAATGCTATGCTTTGGAAAAAGAAGCAAGAGGGGAAAAATCATGATTGCATAGTA
>CAMTBF010000240.1 GCA_947068385.1 uncultured Lachnospiraceae bacterium | reverse complement strand
CTCGGACGACTGGTACAAGAACTGGCGGCCTGGCGGAGGTCATGAAAGAGATGACATGGGAAGAGCTGCATTCTGACGCGATGTACGAGATGGGCGGAACAAGCCTGTTGAGGGAGCTTGCCATAAGGGAAGAGGGAGTGGAGGTCATATATGTCTATCCCAGCGTGAAATACACCGCGGAGGAGCTGGAAGAGCGCAGCACCCTGTACACGGACGTATACAACTACCTGGTGACGGCCAAGGTCCAGTTCATAACCGGCGAGACCGACATAGACGCCGGCTGGGACGCCTACCTGGCGGAGCTGGACAAGATGGGCCTGGAGCGATTGCTGGAGATCGAACAGGCGGCATACGACAGATACATCGGAAATTAAAGGTTCGGGGGCAGGGCGGATACCCGTGGGGGCCGCCCTGCTTTACGGACAGCCGATCCCCATGATATACTGGAACAATTGGAGGAGAAGCGGATGGTGCTGCGGAGTAGGTTTTCAAAAAAGCTTTTTTGGACGAATTTCTGTCTGATTGTTCCTGTTTTATCGGTGAGCATCATCATGTTCACCCTGATCGTCATGGAGATGAGGCGGATGGGGCAGGAGGGCCTCCAGAGCCAGGCGGACAATGCCGTGACCAGGCTGGAGACCTACTATTCCATGTACAATGAGGAGAGCATACTGCTGTCCGAGCGCTGGGAGCTGCTGCCCTACCGGATAGACGCCACGCCCCAGCAGACCAGGCAGGGGATCGAGCTGCTGCGCATGAAGCGGTATTTCGACAGCCGGATCAAGGACGTGTTCCTGTGCAAGGGCACGGAGTACGTCTATTCCTCCATGGGGCTGTCCAGCAAAAGGGTCCATTTCGCCTCCGAGCTGAACTGCGGGGAGGAGAGCGTGCTCCACGGCCTGGAGGCCATAGAGGGCCCGGAGGATTCGCTGACGCTTCTGTTCCAGCAGGACGTGGTGGTGAGGAAGGGCTACCTGATGTACAGCTATGTGACCCGCAAACTCCAGGAGGGCCATGTCTCCATCCACTTCGTGCTGCCCTTCGAGCAGGTGGCGGAGCTGCTGCAGCCCCTGGACGGGGAGCAGTGGTATCAGCTGGAGGACAGGAACGGCAGCATGGTGGCCATGGGCCGCGACGGCTCCGGGAAAATGACGGTTCTGTCAGAAGAGGAGTGGGAGGGCAGGCTCCGCAGCGGGCGGTACGGCGTGGTAGAGAGGCCCATGGAGGAGTTCGGCTTCACCGTAAGGCTCTATGACAGGAAGTCCTCCGGGGACATGCGCAGCGGCCTGTACCGGATGCAGGCCGTCAACATGGCGCTGATCGTGGTGGGGATCTCGCTGTCGGCGGTCATCTCCCGGCGGCTGAACAGACGCCGCATGGAAGAGATCAGATACCTGGAGGACATCGCCGGGGGGAACCCGGGCAGGGCTTTCCCCACGAACAGCATCTACAGCCCCCTGGAGCACATCATCAGAAACGGGCTGGAGGACACCAGGCTGCTGGAGCAGCGTGTGCTGGAGGGGGACGCGCAGCTTTTGGAGAAGACCGCGTATATGATCTTCCACGGCATGGTCGGCTGCTCGGAGCTGGACACCGTATTCCGGAAGCTGGGCCTGAAGGGGGTCCCGGACAGCTTCTTCGTCTGCGCGGTGGGCACCGGGTCGCCCATGGGGCCGGGGGTTCCTTCCATGCTGCAGGACTGCCTGCAGGCCTATGTGGTGCGGGAGGGCCTCCAGGCGAAGGTCTTCCTGTGCGGCCTCCAGGCCCAGGCCCGGGACGAGAACCGGATCCGCAGAAAGGGCATGGCCGGGGAGATCCGGAAATGTCTGCACCAGCAGGGCTTTGTCGGCGTGCATATCGGCATGAGCCGGGTCTATGAGGAGCCCATGATGATAGACTGCGCCTATGGGGAGGCGGTGAGGGCCTTGGAGCATGTGCAGGGCCTGAAGGGCGGGGACTATTGCTGCTGCTGGGAGGACATGATGCAGGAGGCGGGCTTCTTCCTGCCGGAGGCCTCCGCCTTGGAGAGGTTCTCGGAGGCGCTGGAGGAGCGGGACTTCCAGGAGGCCATCAGCCTGTTCTGGCACATGACGGAGGGCAGCGCGGTGCGGGAGTGCTCCCGGGAGAACGCCCGGTATGCCAGATATACCATCTTGAGCCGCCTGGTGGAATATCTGGAAAGGGGCGGCCCGGAGGAAAAGGTCAGCCTGAAGGAGTGCCTGGACATGGACGTGGGGGACGAGAAGACGTACACCCGGACGGTGATGAAGGTCCTGAAGGCCCAGCTGGTGAAAAAGGACGGGGACAAATTCACCAAGATGCTGCGCTACATCGAGGAGAACTACAGCCGCAGCGGCCTGACCTTCGAGGAGGTGGCCGCGGCGGGGGGAATCGGCAAGACCTATGTCAGCAAGGTGTTCCGAAGCCGCCTGGGCATGTCCTATATCGAATACCTGACCATGGTCAGGATGGAGCGGGCGGCAGGGCTTCTCAGGACCACGGACGCCAGCGTCAAGGACATCGCCGGGGCGGTGGGATATGAGAGCGTGTCCAGCTTCCGGCGGTGCTTCAAGGACAAGTTCGGCATGAACGCCGCCGATTACAGGAAGAAGGAACAGGAGCGGGACGAAGAGGCGTAAAGGCCGCGGAAGGAGGAGCGTATGTATAAATTATCGGTGCCGGTGAACAACAGGATGGTCAGGAAGGTGGGGAAGGAGGCCATCCTGGAGCTGCTGCGGAAGATGGGGGCCGGGCGGGTGTTCCTGAGCATAAACACCTATGTCACGGACAGGACGGAGCGGGAGCGGGAGCTGTCGCTCCTGAGAGAGCACGCCGGCTTCTTTCATGAGAACGGGCTGGAGGCGGGGGTCTGGCTGTGGACGTTCATGGTGGGAGGGGAGCATGGCTTCACGCTGATGGAGTCCCTGGAGGGAGGCCCCCTGCCTCAGAAGGGGTGCTGCCCCCTGGACGAGAGGTTCCGGCAGTTCGCCGGGGAATATCTGGAGGATCTGGCGGGTACGGGGGTGGACATCATCCTCTTCGATGACGACTATAGATATGGCTTCCGGGACGGCATGGGCTGCGCCTGCGAGAGGCACCTGCGGAAGATGGGGGAGATCCTGGGGGAGGAGCTGACCGCGGAGGAGCTACGGCGAAAGGCCTTTACAGGAGGGAAGAATCCGTACCGGGATGCCTATCTGTCCGTAAACGGCCAGAGCTTGGAGCTGTTCGCCAGGGAGATGCGGGCCCATGTGGACCGGGTGGATCCGAAGGTCAGGCTGGGGGTCTGCGCCTGCATGTCCCTCTGGGACAATGACGGCATCGATGCGGCCACCATCAGCAGGCTCCTGGCGGGGGACACCCAGCCCTTCCTGCGCCTGATAGGTGCGCCCTACTGGGCCCCGGACCGGTACTGGGGGAACCGGCTCCAGCATGTGATCGAGCTGAGCAGGATGGAGCGGAGCTGGTGCGGCCAGGGGATCGAGGTCATCGGCGAGGGGGACAGCTGCCCCAGGCTGCGGCACAAGACCCCGGCCAGCTACCTGGAGCTCTTCGACATGGCGCTGCGGGCGGACGGCACCGTGGACGGGATATTGAAATACGTGATGACCTATTATCTGCATCCGGATTACGAGAAGGGCTATGTGGAGAGGCACTGCAGGAACAAGGGGCTCTACGCCGCCATAGAGGAGGCTTTCGCGGGGAAGGAGGCCCGGGGCATCAGGGTGTACGAGTCCATGCGGAAGTTCGCGGACATGGTGATTCCCCAGGAAAAGGCGGGGAGCTGCGACGTGGAGAACGCCTTCTTCTCCATCGCCGCCAGGATGCTGGCCGACAATTCCCTGCCCACCGTATATGAGGGGGAGGGCATCTGCGGCGTGGCCTTCGGGGAGAACGTGAAGATGGTCTCCCAGGCGGCCATGCGCCGGGGCGTTATCCTGGACGCGGAGGCGGCCAGGCTCCTGGGAGAGCGGGGGATTGATACGGGGATACGCAGGTTCGGCAAGAGGATAACGACAGACGGAGAATATTTTGACGGTGAGGAGGAATATGTGTACGGCGCGCACAAGGCCCATGTGATGGAGCTGGACGAGCGGGCGGAGGTGGACAGTTCCATTGCCTATACGGAGGACGGGCAGGAAAGGAAGGCCCCCGGGGCGTTCTTCTACGAGAACGGGGAGGGGCACCGCTTCTGGGTATTTGCCTTCGACGCTTATTTCAACAATGAGGGCATGTACCGCTCCTACAGCCGCGCCAGGCAGCTCGTGAAGGCCGTGGGCCGATTGACGGGCAGGGCGCTGCCCGCGTGCTCTCTGGGGAATCCGGATCTCTATCTTATGTGCAAGCAGGATGAGAGGGAGCTGGCTGTGGGGCTGTGGAACATCTGCCCGGACGACATCTATGAGCCGGTGGTGGAGCTGGAGCATGCCTGCCGGGGCATCCGGTTCCTGAACTGCACGGGGCGGATGGAGGGGAACCGGGTATATCTGTCGGAGCTTGCCCCCTTCTCCTTCGCCGGATTCGTGGCGGAGGCCTGAAATCGGAGATTCTATCCCCGCGGTAAGCGGTCATGAGGCGGTCTGGTTATGGATAAGTACAGAAGGACACGGATCCTATACATATTGCAGGCGGACTTTGAATATTTCATCTCGCTGTTGGTGGCGGGTTCCTTCCTGGCGGCGGTGACGGCACAGCTTGGGATCTCCGACAGCCTGACGGGGGTCATCTCTGCCATCATCTCCCTGGGACAGGCGTTCCAGTTATTGTCTGTCTTTATGCGGAAGAACATAAAGAGGAAGGTGGTCCTGTTCAGCGCGATGAACCAGCTGGTCTTCATGTGCCTGTATGTGATACCGCTGACGGGGCTGCCGCCCGGGTGGAAGACCGCCCTGTTCATAGGGGCCGTCACTTTGGCCTATTTCCTGTACAACATCGTGCATCCGAAGAAGATTGACTGGTTCATGTCCATGGTGGAGGACGGGAACCGGGGCAGGTACACCTCCGTGAAGGAGATGGTGTCTTTGCTGACGGGGATGGTCTTTTCCTATGTGATGGGCTCCATGTCGGATTACTACAGGGGAATAGGACAGGTTCGGAAATCCTTTGCCATCTGCGCCGGGACGATCTTCGTGCTGACGGTGCTCCATACCCTGACCATGGTGCTGGCCGCGGAGAAGGAGGAGGGGGAAGAGCAGGGGGAGCGGGAAGGAGCCTCCTCCGGAACCTGCCGGGGTGGTCGGTTCGGCATCATCCGGGACAGGAACGTGCTGCGGGTGACGGCGGTGCTGGTCATCTGGCACGCTGCCAACTATGTGGCCGTGCCCTTCTACGGAAGCTACCAGATCAAGGAGCTGGGATTCGGGCTGAAATATGTGTCCATACTGGGGATCCTGTACAGCTCTGTCCGGATCCTGTTCTCCTTCGTCTGGGGGGCCTATGCGGACAGGCGCTCCTTCGCGCGGATGATGCGGGCCTGCATGGCAGTGGCGGCTCTTGGATGCCTGATCAATGTGTTCACGGTGCCGGAGAACGGGAAGCTGTTCTTTACCACCTATTATGTCTGCTATGCCATCGCCATGGCGGGAATCGGGAACGCGGCCATGAACGTGGTGTTCGACTATGTGGACGCCTCAAAGAGGGCGGACGCGCTGGCGGTGACCCAGGTGGTGGCGGGGATATGCGGGTTCGCGACCACGCTGCTGGCAAGCCCGCTGGTGACGTATGTGCAGGACAATGGCGACATGTTCCTGGGGATGCATGTCTATGCCCAGCAGATATTGTCGTTATTGTCCTGCGTGCTGTATCTGCTGGCCATCTGGCTGATAACGGCGATGTTCTGCAGGCGCTCCGGGAAGGGGTGAGGCGGGGGCTGCCGGCTGCGGTGCCGGGGGAGGGCTTTTCGGTGCCGGTGCCCGGTCACCGCGGCCCGCGGCCCCGGTCATGCGCCCATCACCAGCCATAGGTTCTTGGCAGTGGAGGCCAGGGAGAATGCCCCCACTACCAGCAGGGCCAGGCGCTCCCGCCTGCCCCAGGCATCCGCGAAGGCTTTGTTGACGATATAGCATATAAGCACTATCGTCGCGTAGATGAAAATGGAGAACACCCTGTTCCCCGAGGCGTAGATCGTGGGGGA
>CAMTBF010000239.1 GCA_947068385.1 uncultured Lachnospiraceae bacterium | reverse complement strand
GAAAAAAGTGGATTTCAATAAAATAAGCGTAAATATCATCTTTGCGTAAATTTTATTGATTTGCCGGGAATTTAGATTGCAGCGTGAAGTAAGACGGCTTCCCATTACTGATATATATTTTCTCAAAATTTATATGCGATGTCAATATTCTTTTATTGATTCTATTGCACAAATATCTGTCATTTCGCTTTACAACTGCCCGCCATGGTATGTATAATAAATAGGCGACTAAAAACAAAACCGACAGGAGCAGCCTATGGAAATCTGGGACGCCTATGACAGGCAGGGAGCAAAGACAGGGACGGATTTGATACGCGGGGAAAAGATTGGAGAGGGCCTCTACCACCTGGTCTGTGAGATCGTGGTAAGACATGCGGACGGGGACTATCTCCTGCTGCAGAGGGACTTCCGGAAGGAGGCCTACCCCGGCTTCGAGGAGATCGGCGCGGGAGGAAGCGCGCTGAAGGGGGAGACGCCCCTGCAGGGCGCCATCAGGGAGCTTCGGGAGGAGAGCGGGATAGAGGCCGGGGAGCTGGAGGAGCTGTACCGCATCGTGAACGACAGAAGCCATGCCATCCACCACGGCTACCTGTGCGTCACGGACGTGCCGAAGGATTCCATTGTGCTGCAGGAGGGCGAGACCATTGGCTATCGCTGGATAGGCAGGGAAGAGCTGATCGCCTTTTTCGACTCGGACGCATGCATTTCGGCTCAGAGGGAGAGACTGAAAGGATATATGGATTCCATCCGGTCCAGCGCCGGTTCAATGGTGGCGGTGCCGCCGAAGGAGACATGACGGGAAACGCGAAGATTTTCCGGCGGATTTGATGCAGGGACAGGCCGGGCGGCGCGGCCGGAGGACAGGAGACAGATATGTATATTATTGTAGGGCTGGGGAACCCCGGCAGGGAATACGAGGGCACGCGGCACAACGTGGGCTTTCTGGTGCTGGATAAGCTGGCGGCGAAGGAGAACATCTCCATTCTGGAGAAGAAGCACAAGGCCATCATCGGCAAGGGCATGGCAGCGGGGCAGAAATGCGTCCTGGCCAAGCCCCAGACTTATATGAACCTAAGCGGCGAGTGCGTCAGGCAGCTGATCGACTTCTACAAGGTGGACGAGACCGCGGAGCTGATCGTCATCTCCGACGACGTGAGCCTGGAGGTGGGGCAGATCCGCATCCGCAAAAAGGGCAGCGCAGGCGGCCACAACGGCCTGAAGAACATCATCGCCCATCTGGGCCACGATTCCTTTATCCGGGTAAAGATGGGCGTGGGGGAGAAGCCCGCGGGCTGGGATCTGGTGGACTATGTGCTGGGGCGCTTCTCGCCGAAGGACAGGGAGGCCATGGATCAGGCCGCGGGCCGGGCGGCGGATGCCATCCGGACGATCATCGCGGAGGGGCCGGATGCTGCCATGAACCAGTTCAATACCGTGAAGAAGCCGGCGAAGGATCCGAAAAAGCCGAAGGAGCTGAAAAAGCAGGGGGAGCCCGGGCAGGAAGCCCGGAAGCCGGAGGAATCCGCGTCCCCCGGTGAGCCTATGGCGGGAGCAAAGTGCCGGGATATGGGGGATTAGTCCATATGTTTGATAAATATTCACTGGTGCAAAGGCTTCAGGAGCTTCCTTTTTCGAAAGAGGAATACTGGGTAGTTGCCGGAGGCGCTATGGTTCTGCATGGGTTTCGCTTACAAACACAGGATATTGATTTGGGATGTAGTACATCTCTGGCAGACAGACTGGAGCAGCAGGGGTACGCGGTCACGTACTGTGAAGATGGAACTAGAAAAATCCTATATTCTGAGGATGTGGAGATTTTTGAAAACTGGATTGAGGGGACAGTGGAAATAATGAACGGTGTTCCTGTTGTATGCGTAGAAGGACTGATACGGATGAAAAAGAAGCTGGGCAGAGAGAAAGATTTAGCAGATATTGTATTAATAGAAAAGGCGAAAAAGGCAGCAAAGATTTAGGAGGACGCAATGCAGGCATTACTGGCGCCGCTGCAGGAGCTGGCGGAATACGGCAATATCAGGGAGGCCATCCGGAAAGGTCTGGGCGTCACCGCCCTCACCGGCTGCGTGGACTCCCAGAAGCTGCATATGATCTACGGGCTGGGCGATGGCTTCCGGATCAAGGTCATCGTCACTTACAGCGACCTGAAGGTAAAGGAGCTCTTTGAGGAATACCGGTTTTATGACAGGAATGTCATGTTATACCCCGCCAAAGACCTGATCTTCTTCCAGGCGGACATCCACGGCAACCAGCTGGTGAAGGAAAGGGTCAAGGTGCTGCGCAGGCTCATGGAGAAGAAGCCCGTGACCATCGTCACCACCTACGCGGCCCTCATGTCCCCCCAGGTCATGTGGGACGCGGACAGGGACGTCATCGACGTGTACAAGGGCAGCACCCTGGAGGAGAGCGCCCTGAGCAGGCGGCTGGTGGACATGGGCTACGAGAAGAGCTACCAGGTGGAGAGTCCGGGCCAGTTCTCCGTCCGCGGCGGCATCATCGACATCTTCGACCTCACTGAGGAGAACCCCTACCGCATCGAGCTGTGGGGGGACGAGGTGGAGTCCATCCGCAGCTTCGACATCTTAAGCCAGCGCTCCATTGAGAGCCTGGAGGGAGTCTCCGTCTTCCCCGCCACGGAATTCGTGCTGGAGGAGAAGCGGATCCGTGCGGGGGTCAAAAAGCTGGAGGCCGAGAGCGCGAAGCAGCAGAAAATCTTCCGGGAGGCATTCCAGACCGAGGAGGCCCACCGCATCGCCACCCAGGTAAAGGAGCTGAAGGAACAGCTCCTGGAATGCAAGGCCAAAGTGAACCTGGAGGGATATATCCGGTATTTCTACGAGGATACCATGACCCTGCCGGAGCTCCTGGTGCGGATCGCCCGGGGCGGCCCTGTCCCGGGCGAGGGCGCCGGGCAGACGGGAGGCGGTGCCACAGGCGCGGCAGGCGGGAGGCAGACGGTCGGCGGTGCTCCGGGCGCGGCGGACGGGAGGCTGAACAGAGGCGGCAGAGCAGCGGGGAATGCCGGGCCGGTGTATTTCATAGACGAACCCAACCGTGTGAAGGAGCAGGCGGATGCCATAGAGCTGGAGTTCTCCGAGAGCATGCGCCAGCGGGCCCAGAAGGGCTACATCCTGCCCGGCCAGATGAACGTCCTCTACAGCGGGGAGCAGGTGGCCGCCAATCTCTTAAAGGGCAGCGTGGTCACCCTGTCCACCATGGAGGCAAAGGGGTATTTCAAGCCCGACCGGAAGATGGACGTGGCTGCCAGGAACGTGGCCCCCTACAACAACAGCTTCGAGGCTTTGGTGCGGGACCTGAAGATGTTCCGCAGGAACGGCTACCGGGTCCTGCTCCTGTCCGGCTCCCGCACCAGGGCGAAGCGCCTGGCGGAGGACCTGCGGGACCAGGAGCTCACCGCCATCTACACAGAAGACCCCCTGCGGGAGGTTCAGGCCGGGGAGGTGGTGACCTACTACGGCCATGTAGACAAGGGATTCGAGTACCCTCTGCTGAAATTCGTGGTGCTCTCCGAGACGGACATCTTCGGCGCGGAGAAAAAGAAGAAGCGCACCAAGCGGCTCTACGAGGGCCAGAAGATCAAGGATTTCAATGAGCTGAAGGTGGGGGACTACGTGGTCCACGAAAGCCACGGCTTAGGGATTTACCAGGGCATCGAGAAGGTGGAGATGGAGGGCGTGGTCAAGGACTACATCAAGATAGAGTACCGGGACGGCGGCAACCTCTACGTGCTGGCCACCGGCCTGGACGTGATCCAGAAATATGCCTCCGCGGATGCCAAGAAGCCGAAGCTCAACAAGCTGGGCTCCAAGGAATGGGAGCGCACCAAGACCAAGGTTCGCAGCGCGGTGAGCGAGGTGGCCACGGATCTGGTGCAGCTCTACGCCCTGCGCCAGCGCAGCCAGGGCCATGCCTATGAAAAGGATACCGTCTGGCAGCGGGAGTTCGAGGAGATGTTCCCCTTTGAGGAGACGGAGGACCAGCTGGCCGCCATCGCGGACACCAAGGCCGACATGGAGAGCGGCAAGATCATGGATCGCCTGATCTGCGGGGACGTGGGCTACGGCAAGACAGAAATCGCCATCCGGGCGGCTTTCAAGGCCGTCCAGGAGGGCAAGCAGGTGGTGTACCTTGTCCCTACCACCATATTGGCCCAACAGCACCATACCACCTTTGTCCAGCGCATGAAGGACTATCCCATCCGCATAGAGCTCATGAGCCGCTTCCGCACCCCCCGGGAGATCAAGAAGACCATCACGGATCTCCAGAAGGGCCTGGTGGACATCGTGATCGGCACCCACAGGGTATTGTCCAGCGACGTGAAGTTCAAGGACTTAGGGCTCCTGGTCATAGACGAGGAGCAGCGCTTCGGCGTGACCCACAAGGAGAAGATCAAGAAGCTCAAGGAGAACGTGGACGTGCTGACCCTCACCGCCACCCCCATCCCCAGGACGCTGCACATGAGCCTGATCGGCATACGGGACATGAGCGTGCTGGAGGAGCCTCCGGGGGACCGCCAGCCCATCCAGACCTTTGTGTGCGAATACAACGAGGAGCTGGTGCGGGAGGCCATCTCCAGGGAGCTGGCCAGGGGCGGGCAGGTGTACTATGTGTACAACCGGGTGAACAACATCGCGGACGTCACCGCCCAGTTGGCTGCGCTGCTGCCCGAGGCCAACGTGTCCTACGCCCACGGGCAGATGAAGGAGAGCGAGCTGGAGCGGATCATGTTCGACTTTATCGGCGGGGAGATCGACGTGCTGGTGTCCACCACCATCATCGAGACCGGGCTGGACATCTCCAACGTGAACACCATGATCATCCACGATTCCGATAACCTGGGCCTGTCCCAGCTCTACCAGCTGCGGGGCCGGGTGGGCCGTTCCAACCGCACCGCCTACGCCTTTTTGATGTACAGGCGGGACAAGATGCTGAAGGAGGTGGCGGAGAAGCGCCTTTCCGCCATCCGGGAGTTCACCGACTTAGGCAGCGGCTTCAAGATCGCCATGCGGGACCTGGAGATCCGGGGGGCGGGGAACCTCCTGGGGGTGCGCCAGCATGGGCATATGGAGGCGGTGGGGTACGATTTGTACTGCAAGATGCTGAACGAGGCCGTGCAGGGCCTGAAGGGGGGAAAGGTGGCCCAGGACTTCGCCACGGTGATCGACCTGGACGTGGACGCTTTCATCCCGCCTGCCTATATCGTCAACGAGGTGCAGAAGCTGGACATCTACAAGCGGATCGCCGGCATCGAGAACGAGAAGGAGCGGGACGACATGCGGGACGAGCTGCTGGACCGCTTCGGGGAGATCCCCAAATCCGTGGACAACCTGCTGCGCATCGCCCTGATTCGGGTGGCGGCCCACAAGCTGTATATGACGGACATCAAGGGGAAGAACGAGAAGATTACTTTCCTCTTCCGCCCGGACGCGGAGGTGAACCCGGCGAAGATTCCGGAAGTCCTGCGCAGGTTCGGCCCGAGCCTGTCCTTTACAGCCTACGGGAAGCCCTCCTTTACCTATAAATATAAGAAGACAGGGCTGATGGAAAAGGACGCGGAGCTTTTGATGGCGTGGACGGAGGGGTTCCTGAAGGAGGCGGAAGTGTTCCTGGAGGACGTGCCGGAGGCTGTGACATAGCATGGCTGAGGCCCCGGCGTTTTGAGGGAGTTTTATGACCCTCAAAAAATGTTACCTTTTATCCAGAACAGCGGACGAGAGCTGATTTTGGACAGGAGGTAATCTGATGAAAGGATATAATACTTCGGAGGGATACATGGGACTGGTGGACGGGAGGTATGTCCTCTTTGCCAGCGAGGCGGATTACAGGGAGTATCTGGAGGATTGAGGGACAATCTCTAGGAGTTGACAATGGGATGGGGATTTCTGTCCCATTGTCAGTATGCTATAGATTCTGCAGTTCCTCAAAATTCAGATTCGCATACTTTAATACAGACCGTTTCTCTATATCCAGCAGCTTATGCTTTGTCTCAGCGTCTTTTGCAGTGTATGCACAATGATCACAAAAGTGGGTCAGGGTGCTCCTGGATTTTTGGCTCCGTTTTAGTTTTATTCTTTTTAAAAGATGGACCTAAACGTTTC